>CALBDV010000220.1 GCA_937927565.1 uncultured Holophagales bacterium | reverse complement strand
TGCCGTGCATCGTGAACTTCACCTCGAGGAAGAAGAAGAGGACCCCGAGGAGGATGAGGCCGATGCCCACCCAGTTCGTCGGGAGGACCGACATCGCGAAAAACGCCAGGAGGAGGCAGATGCTCCCGAGGACGCCCGGGAGGATCGCACCGGGACTCTGGAACTCGGAGTAGAGGCCGACGACGCCGATCAGGAAGAGGATGCCTGCCACCATCGGGCTCGCGATGACCCCGAGGGCCTTCTCGAGGCCGGTCTTTCTTTCCGTGCGGAACGTGTAGGTGGCACTCTTCAGAGTGACGTCGGGCTTTCCGACCCGCTTGATCGGCCGCCCGTCGAGCTGCTTGAAGAGGTCTGGGAGATCGCGGGCGACGATCTCGACGAGCTTCTTCTCCTGCGCCTCGCTCTCGGAATAGGAGAGGGCCTCGCTGATCGTCTTGACGGCGTCTTCGACCGGACGGCCGCGGGGAACGGCGAGCGACCGGACGAGGGCCGCCGCGTCCTCGCTCACCTTCTTGCCGATCGTCTTCGGCAGCTCCTCTCCCCCGCTCCCGACGGGTGAGGCCGCTCCCGTGTTCGTTCCGGGAGCCATCGCTGCCACGTCGCACGCCATCAGGATGATGAATCCCGCCGACGCTGCCTGGGAGCCGGGTGGGTGGACGAAGCCGATGACCGGGACCTCGGAGGCGAGAATCGTCTTCGTGATCTCCCGGGTCGAGTCGAGCCGTCCCCCGGGCGTGTTGATCCGCAGAACGACGGCGGGCGCCCCTCCGGCCACGGCCTCCTCGACCACCCTCTTGACGAACTCGGCGGTGACGGGATTGATGTCGGTGTCGAGGTCGACGACGACGGCCTCCGTCCCCGCCCCCAGTACGGCCGGAGCGAGCAGAAGGAGCAGGCCAGCCATCGCGATCGCGTGCATCGGTTGATTATAGGTTCCGCGTGCTACAACGCGGCGTGCGCTTCGCCCTCGCCGACCTTCTGACCAGCGGGGCCGCGGGCCTGCTGCTCTGCGTCGGCGTCGCAGCGGGCGTCCCGGACCGGGCGCCCGGAGCAACGGCGCAGGTGGCGGTCGCGTTCCTCCTCCCGTTCGCCTTCGCGGGGGTGCGCGCGCTGAAGCCGCGCCGCGGCTCGCTCCTGGCGAGCGTCGCCGACTTCGGCCCGATCCTCCCGCTCCTCCTCGTCTTCGACAACCTCGGCCCTTTCATCCTCGGTACGAGCTCCGTCGACAGCGACCCGCTTCTCGTGGCCGCCGACAGATTCCTCTTCCTGGGCGCCGACCCGACACGGCTCCTCGAGCCCTTCATGACCTCCCTGCTCCTCGACGTCCTGACCATCTGCTACGCCCTCTACTACTTCCACCCCATCGTCCTCGGCGCGCTCCTCTGGAAGGACGACCTGCGCGACCCGGCGCGGACGGCGAAGTTCCCGGCCTACGTCTTCGGGATGCTCCTCGTCTTCTACGTCAGCTACGCAGGCTACTTCTTCGCCCCCGCGATCGGGCCGCGGTTCACGGTCCCGCACGCGGGACCCCTCCCGCGCGGAACGGTGGCCCGGGCGATCGATGGAACGCTCGACCGCCTCGAGACCAGCCGCCACAACTGCTTTCCTTCGGGACACACGATGGTGACGGTCGCGGTCCTGGTCGCGGCGGCCCGCCGGTCACGGAAGACGTTCCTCTGCTTCCTCCCGTTCGCCATCGGCCTCTTCCTGGCGACGGTCGCGGGGCGCTACCACTACGTGGTGGACGTCCTTGCGGGAGCCGTCCTCGCGGTCGTCGTCGGAGGCGCGGCTCGCTCGCTCGCCCGGCGTTTCCCTCAGGAGCCCGACGGCACCGTCCTGGAAACGAGCCTGTACCGGCGGTAGAGGCGGCCCTCGAAGACCTCGATCGGCTTCAGGAGGTCGAGGTTGTCCTCGAGGATCCAGGAGAACTCGACGGTCTTGAAGCCTCCGGCAATGGCCCGCTTGTACCCCTCGAAGTAGCAGACCGCGTCGAGCCCCTTCCGGCGGTACTCCGGCAGGACTCCGAACGCGAGGAGCCGGATGCGGTCGACCTTCTTCTTCCCGAGGAGGAACTTCAGCCAGCCGAACGGGAAGAGCCGGCCCCCCATCCTGATCAGGACCTGGTTGAAGTCGGGCATCCCGAGCATGAAAGCCACAGGCTCGTCGCCCTTTTCGACGAACCAGACGATCGGCGGGTAGATCAGGTCCTTCAGCTTCTTCGCCATCGCGTCGAGCTCTTCCGACGTCATCGGCACGAAGCCCCAGTTGTTCTCCCAGGCTCCGTTGTAGACGACCTTGACCTTCTCGAGCTCTCTCGGAAAGTCGTCCATCCGGATCGTCCGGAAGGTCAGCTCGGGGTTGCGGCGCCGCACGGCATCGG
>CALBDV010000219.1 GCA_937927565.1 uncultured Holophagales bacterium | reverse complement strand
CGGACCTCGAGCGGCTCGTGAGGCGCTGGTACGCGATGTCGGTCCTGAAGTCGCGCTACACCGGCTCGCCCGAGACGATGTTCGACTACGACATCCGGCAGATCGCCGCGCAGGGCCTCGCGTCCTACGTCGAGACCGTCGTCGCGACCGAGCTGCCCGACACCTTCTGGACCGGAATGCTCCCTACCGTCATGGACACCTCCTCGGCCCAGAGTCCCTACTTCCTCGCCTACAAGGCCGCGCAGGTGAAGCTCGGCGACAAGGGATTCCTCTCCCGCGATATCACCGCCCTCGACCTCCTCCTGAACCGGAGCGACGTCCACCACGTCTACCCCCGGAACTTCCTCAAGGGCAAGGGCCTCTCCCGCGGCCGCTACAACCAGATCGCGAACTTCGTCCTCGCCCAGAGCGAGATCAACATCGCCATCGGCGACAAGCCGCCCGAGAAGTACTTCCACGAGCTGGCCGACCAGGCCGCCGGCGGGCCGAGGAAGTACGGCAACCTGACGACCCGTGCGGAGCTCGCCGCCAATCTCCGTGCGAGCTGCCTCCCTGAGTCGCTCCTCGACGGCGAGATTCCCGCCTACGACGACTTCCTCGCCGAGCGGCGGCGGCTCATGGCCCAGAAACTGAAGACCTGGTTCGAGGCGCTCTGAGATGCTCAACGGCCTGAAGCCGTACCCGACGTACAGGGAGTCGGGAGTGCCTTGGCTGCGGAGGGTGCCGGATCATTGGGAGGTGCGGCGACTCAAAACGCTCTTTCGGGAAGTCGATCGCCGTTCCTCAACGGGGACCGAGCGATTGCTCTCGTTGAGGCAGGCATCGGGACTCGTAGACCACGAGCAGGTAGGCGGGAAGCCGATCGCCCCTGAGCATCTCGTCGGCTTCAAGATCGTTCAGCCGGGCGAGATCGTGATGAACCGGATGCGCGCCTCTGCAGGGCTCTTCGCGGTGGTAGCCACGTCCGGCCTCGTCAGCCCGGACTATGCCGTCTTTCGCCCTATCGGGCCTCTGAGCACAGCCTACTTTGTTCAGCTGTTTCGGACGTCGCGGATGGGTACAACCTTCCGGATGGAGTCTCGCGGGCTGGGAACAGGTGAATCGGGGTTCCTACGGCTTTACTCCGATAGCTTCGGTCGGCTTGCCGTTCCGTACCCATACGAGACTGAACAGTCGTCCATTGTCCGGTTCCTCGAACACGCCGATCGGGCAGCACGTCGCTATGTCCGAGACCGGCAGAAGCTCAGCAAGCTCCTCGATGAAAGGAAGAGGGCAGTCATCAACCACGCTGCTACCGAGGGTTTGCAGGTCAAGGACGGCCTGAAGGCTCTGGGATCAGTTCCCAGTTTCTCCGTCAATGCTCGTTGGAGAACAATGCGCCTCGCGGCGGTGAGCCGGCTTCGCTCCGAGACCGGTCGAACTGATCTACCGCTTCTGTCGGTGTTCCTTGGACGCGGTGTTATCCCCTACTCAGAAGGTGGTGGTCAGGTTCACAAGCCCAGTATGGACCTTTCGGCATACCAGGTCGTCCACCCTGGAGATCTTGTTCTCAATAACCAGCAGGCATGGAGGGGTTCGATCGGCGTTTCTGAGCACCTCGGGATCACAAGTCCCGCGTACCTGGTGCTGGACCTCGATGCCCACGTCCTTC
>CALBDV010000218.1 GCA_937927565.1 uncultured Holophagales bacterium | reverse complement strand
TCGGCGAAGCCGTACTCGAGGAAACGTGGTTCCGAAGACGCTTCGACCTTGCCCTCTAGGTCCCTGGCCGCCTCAAGCAGGCGCGCCATTTCCTCTTCCCCGCGATCGAACCGCGCCCGCAGGACACGGGGGTAATGGAAGGAGGTGTTGCGCGTATCTTCGACGCGCGCCCGGCCAAGATGCCCCTCGTCGACGAGTGTGCCGTGGATCTCCTGAGCTTCGGCCGGCAAGCTGGCCAGGAACCGGCCGATCTCGTCGGGGTACTCATGCTGCGACCTCTGAATGAACTTGACGGCCTCGAAGTGGAGGGCGAGCTGGAAGCGGTAAAGCAGCAGGCGCGGCCCAGGGTGGCGCTCGCCCAGCTCGTCTTGAAGCTGGAAGAGCCTCCCCCAGTCGTTGCTGATCATCGCTACGCCCGTCACGTAGCGGGCAACCGGATCAGATGATGGGAACACGTCACCTATCCGGAACACGAGCTCGGTGTCGCCAACTTCAGCGGCGCCCTGTTCGGGGTCAGGGCTCATCGGCCTGAGCGAAAAGCGTCGAGTGCGCCAGCGGCACCCCGTCCCTGACATGGTTTCGCCGCTCTAGCTCCGTCGCCTCGGCGGTTGCCCGACGGTCAGCATCGGCAGCCGAGTCGGCCACCACTTCCACTTCACCGAAAGCCGTCTCGAGGAGCGTGCGGGCCCGGAGCTCCTCCGTCTTCGCGATCGCTTCCTCAAGGTCCGAAATGAGAGGGCTTTCGGGATCCGCTGTGAGCAGATCATCTATCTCTGACTTCGCACCCGCGATCGAGCGGTCCATCGCCTCTACTGAGTTCTTGACCTCATCGGTGGCCACAAGCAAACGGTACAGCCCAGCATGCGGCCTGGCCGAACATCAAGCGCGACTGTCTGCGAGCCCTACACGCAGGTGCCTGAGACGTGTTGACCACTTTCGAGTGAAGAGAGGTCCGTAAACATTGTTCTGATGACGGATCAGAGAAGTGAACAAGTGTCCGCTTCTCCGTTCAACTGATGGTTCATGGACGAGTTTCAACGACCCAGGTGGTACTCAGTTGATGGGCGCACCCTCCCCTCCCTTCTAAGAGGCGAAAACTACGGTGACGTCGCGGATCTCCTCGAGCGCGCCGACGGTGACGACGAGAAGACGATCGCCGCACTGGTCTACGGCGTGGCCACAACCACCGGCGAGCCGAAAGCAATCATGGAACAGATGCTCGCCGGCTACCAAGTCGCCTTCGAGCTCCCCGCACCGGATGAGGGCCAGGTGCTCGCGGCATCAATCAGCGACAGCCCCCTCGCCGACAGCCTCGGACGCATCGCTGATTTCACCGGCCACAGCACCAAGTCACTGCTCGCGCTGATGTTCGGAAGGATCGACGGATCCGAAGACGTCGACGATCAGATCCAGCGCGGCGCGGCCCGACTAATCGCGTTCGTTGCTGTCGCCGAAGCGGCGATGCCCGAGGGAGACTCGGCGCAACTCGTGAAGCTGATCAACGACGCCTTCGCGGCCGGACTCGACGAGCAGGAGATCGCGCTGGCTACCGCCCGGATGAACCAGCTCGACGTCGCCCGTCTGATTCGCCGCAGTCAGTAATCGGGACTTCAGCCCTCGCTCTCGTCTCCCTCAATGACCACGCACCTGCCGGAGTTGGGAACGCCGTAGGAGTGAACCCAGTCGTAGCCGTCTAGGCACCTTCCGCTGCCTGATGAAGCTTCTTGCCTCGCCTTATCTGCGGCTGCCTGTGCCTCGAGAGAAGCCATCCCGTCCCGGTTGTAGGTCGAGAAGGTGATTCCCTTCGACTCATTGGTGCAACTGTTTCCGGTGGCCAGGTCTGCCGTGTAACCGTTCACGGAGATCGGGAGACCACCGCAAGTCCAGCCCGCCGGCTCCTGCCCCTTTATTCTGGCCTTGTCAACAGCCCGGATGATCTCGCAGGTCGTTGACCCCGAGTTCAGGACTA
>CALBDV010000217.1 GCA_937927565.1 uncultured Holophagales bacterium | reverse complement strand
GGGCTATTTCATCTTCCGGATTCGCACCTCGGTCCCTTTGACGTCCGCCAGGAGCGCCACGAGGCGCGAGGTGTCCGTCTCCCCGAAGTGATAGGGGTAGAGGATGCGGGGACCGAAGGCGCGAACGGCGTCGGACACCATCTCGGGCGTCATCGTGTAGGGGAGATTCATCGGCAGGAACGCCACGTCGATCGCCTTCATCGCCTTCATCTCGGGCACGTTCTCCGTGTCGCCGGCGACGTAGACGCGAGTCCCGCCGAAGGTGACGACGTAGCCGTTCCCTTCCCCCTTCGGGTGGAACGGCGTTCCGTCCGGCCTCGTGTGGACGAGGTTGTAGGCCGGGACGGCCTCGACGGTCACGCCCGCCAGGGTCTTTGTCTCACCGTTCTCGAGGACGGTGGCCCCGTCGACCTTGCCCGCGCAGGTCTTCGCGACGAGGATCCGCGTATCGGGCTTTCGGATCGCGGCCAGGGCTGTCGCGTCCAGGTGGTCCCCGTGAGCGTGGGTGACCAGGACGAGATCGGCCTTCGGCAGCTTCGTGTAGTCGGCCAGCTTGCCGAAGGGGTCGACGTGGATGACCTTTCCGCCGAAACCGAAGTAGAGAGACCCGTGGCCGACGAAGGTCACTTCCAGAGTCCCGGCGGAAGTGGGAATCGTGTCCTTCTCCAGAGCCGGGTCCGCCGCGACCGCAGCGGTTGCGACGGTAGCGAGAAGTAGAAGCCCTGCCAGGAGCAGCGTGCGATCCCCCATAGGACCCTCCCCGGGGAGGGCGCTGACGCGGTCGCCCGCCCCGGGGGAGTCTAGTGGATGGCCGTACCGGCTCGGGCGGAGCGGATCCGACCTGCGCGATCAGTCGGCGGCTGCGCCGTCGTCCTTGATCGTCACAGGACCGTTCACCGTCGAGAGGCGGACGAGGGGCTCGCCGGAGCCGATCTGGAGCGACTGCTCCCCGCCCTCTTCGTCACGGCCTCCGGTGCGGTGCGCCGTGGCACACGCCGCCGCCCGGCACCGGACGGGGGCCCACGCCGCGGCAGAGACGCGGAGGCCGGAGTCGAAGCTCGGATCGAGGCGGACCGTGAGGGGACCGTTCACGGCTTCGGCGACGAGTCCCTTTCCCTCCCAACGTGCGCCGGCGAACCGGGCGGAGAGTGGGCCGTTCGTCACCCGGAGCGTCCAGTCGCCCGAACCGTCCCGGAAGGAGACAGGGCCATTCGAGGCCTCGACATCCACAGTCCCGTGAACCCCCGAGAGAGAGAGAGGGCCGTTGGCGAGGCGGGCGGTGACGGAGGCGTGGAGGTCCCTGAGAGCCATCGGCCCGTTCTCGGCGGCGAGGTCGAGAACCGCTTCCCTTGGCGCCTTCACGTAGAAGAAGACGAGGGCGTCGTCGCCGTCGATGCCGTCGACGGAGACGACCCCCTTCGGGGCCGACACCGAGATTCGGGAGAGGGCCGCGGTGTCGCGGGCAACCTTGCAGACCGTGATCTCGAAGTCCGCCTTGTCCCACCCCGAAACGCGGAGGCCGGAGGAGTCGGGGGCATGGAGCCGCAGCGTCGTCCCTCCAGGCACGGCCAACGACTGCTCCTCCTTGACGGCCGTCACGCCGTTGAAGCGGACCCGCAGCGCGGCGCAGCCTTCTTCTCCTCCGGACGAGTCGATCGAGATGTCCCGGCCCCGGGCGAGGGCGGAGCCGGCGAGGCCGAGGGCGAGGACCGTGGCGGCGGCCGCGAGAAGGGCGAAGCGCAGGAGGCGATCGAGCATGGGAGTCTCCTTCTGCTCCGGTCTACGGGCGATGCACGAAAAGGTCACGCTCCAGCACCCCTGGCGCGGCCACCCCCGCTCCCGCTCGAGGTCGCCGCCAGCCCCGGTCTGAAGAACGGCGCGGTAACCCGGGTCCTGCACCAGAGCTGCCACCGGCCGCCGGCGAGGGGTCGTCTATCCTTGGCGCAGTCCGGCGGCGGCGGCCGAGAGCCGACGTCGCCCCGAGGAGATCTCATGGACTATTCCCGCGAGCCGATTGCGATCTCTCCCGGCCGGGTCGAGACGAGGTTCCTGACGCGCGTCTACGGCTGGATGGCCGGGGGTCTCGCCGCGACGGCCCTCATGGCGTGGGTCACCCTCTCGACTCCCGCCCTCCTCCAGCTCGTCTTCGGCAACAGGTTCGTCTTCTACGGCCTCCTGATCGGCGAGCTGGCGCTCGTGGCCTGGCTGAGCGGCCTCGTGGGCCGGATGTCGGCTTCGACCGCCGCGATCGTCTTCGTCGCCTACTCGGCGCTGAACGGGCTCACGCTCGCGAGCGTCTTCCTCGTCTACACCTCGGGCTCGATCGTCTCGACGTTCGTCGTCACCGCCGGGACCTTCGGCGCGATGAGCGTCTACGGTCTCGTCACGAGCCGGTCGCTCGACGGGCTCGGCTCCTTCGCGTTCATGGGGCTCATCGGCGTCATCCTCGCGAGCGTCGTGAACCTCTTCCTCCGCAACTCGATGCTCGAGTTCGTGATCAGCTGCGTGGGCGTGATCGTCTTCGTCGGCCTGACGGCCTACGACACGCGGAAGCTGAAGGTGATGGCGGCGCGCGTCGACGCGGACTCGGAGGAAGGGCAGAAGGGGGCGATCCAGGGCGCCCTCGCGCTCTACCTCGACTTCGTGAACCTCTTCCTGATGCTGCTCCGTCTCGTCGGCAACAGGCGGTAGGAGGAGGAACGGGCAGAGGCCCGCCGGGAGCCGTCGTGAACGCGCGAGGAATTGCTTTCGCGATCCGTTCCGCATCCGTTCTCGCGGTCCTCTCCGCCGGACTGATCGCCGCGCCGCGCTCCGGCGCCGAGGTCCGGACCGCGCTCGCCGTCGCCGCGCCCGTCCTGAAATGGCAGCGGGGCGGCTGCTTCAGCTCTTGGTGCCAGACCGGCTGGTACTCGTCGCCCGCCGTCGCGGACCTCGACGGCGACGGGAACGCGGAGGTGATCTGGGGCTCGTACGACGTCGTGGCTCTCGACGGCGCCACCGGCACCCTGAAGTGGAGGGCGCCGAACGGCTCGCGGGTGTGGCCCGGGGTCGCCGTGGCCGATCTCACCGGCGACGGGTTCCTCGAGGTGGTCGTCGGCCGGGGATCGGACCAGGTGACGGTCTACGACCGGAACGGGACCGCCCTCTGGACCCGCAACCCGTTCGGCGGCGGCGAGGTCCGCACGCTCGCGGTCGAGGACCTCGACACGGACGGGGTCCTCGAGGTCGTCGTGGGACGCGCGAGCGGCGGCGCGACGAAGCAGCTGAACGTCTACGACGCCTCGGGGAACGTCCGCTCCGGCTGGCCCGCGCGGCGGGACGGGGAGGCTGGCTACGGCTGGGGGATGTACAACGAGAACGTCGCGGTGGCCGACCTCGACGGCGACGGGGACAAGGAGCTGATCGGCCCGACCGACACCCACTACGTCACGGCGCTCGACCGCGGCGGCAACCAGCTCCCTGCGAACGTGGTGTACGGAGCGGGAAAGGTCTGGAGCCAGGTAGGCGTCCACGTGGACCACGCGGTGGACCTCCGGGGCTACGCGAATTGCGGAGTCGAGCACCGCCCCAACTTCGCGGACTCGGCGCCCGTCGTCGGTGATCTCGATGGGGACGGCGTTCGCGAGATCGTCATCGTCGGCAACGTCTACAACTGCG
>CALBDV010000216.1 GCA_937927565.1 uncultured Holophagales bacterium | reverse complement strand
CTCTACGAACCCCAGGTCGTGGCAGAAACGTTCGTCGAAGGCGAGTTCGGCGGGGGCGGCAACGAGGGCTTCCGACGTGTGGCCGGCTACATCTTCGGTGGCAACGACGGGGGCCGGAAGATCGCCATGACCGCCCCGGTCGCCCAGGAGAGGCGCCCCGGAGAGCGCGACGGTGTGAAGATCGCCATGACCGCCCCAGTGGCGCAGCAGAAGACAGGCGAAGGGTGGACCGTCGCGTTCATCATGCCTTCCGAACACACCATGGCGACCCTTCCGAGGCCGAACGACCCGCGGGTCACCCTCCGCGAGGTCCCGGCGAGACGCGTGGCCGCCGTGACCTTCAGCGGAACGTGGGGAGCCGAGCGCTTCGACGCGATCGCGAAGGAGCTTCTCGGGGCGCTCGACGCGGCCGGGTTCGTCCCGGCAGGCCCGCCGGTCTACGCACGCTACAACCCGCCCTGGACCCCGTGGTTCCTCCGAAGGAACGAGGTGCTCGTGCCCCTTCGGGACGATCCGAAGCCGGTTGCGGTCCGCTGAAGCGCCCGTCGATCGGCGGTCCCTCCCGGCCTAACATCCACGGCATGGACCTCGCCGCGCTCGTTCCTCCCGGCGCCACAGCCTCCCGCTCGATCGTCGTGACGGAAGACCTCACCGTCGGCCACTGGGCCGAGGGGATGCCTCCGGTCTTCGGAACTCCGTTCCTGATCTACCTGATGGAGGTCGCGGCGGCGGACGTCCTGAAGCCGTACCTGCCCGAGGGGTGGGCCACCGTCGGGGCGCAGGTGAACGTCTCGCACCTCGCGGCGACGCCGCTCGGGATGACCGTGACGGCGACGGCGAAGCTCGTCTCGGCGACGGAGCGGACGGCGACGTTCGAAGTCGTCGCCCACGACGGCGTCGAGAAGGTGGGCGAGGGAACGCACGTGAGGGGAGCCGTCGACCTCGCGAAGTTCGAGAAACGCTGGAAGGCCAAGGCGCAGGCGGCGGGAGAGACGCGCCCCGGCCTCGGAACCGCGAGCGGCGAGTGACGGTCCGGCCGCGCCGTTCCATTCTCTACGTCCCGGGGTCGAACCCGAGGGCCCTGGAGAAGGCACGGACGCTCCCGTGCGACGGCCTGATCCTCGACCTCGAGGACTCCGTGGCGCCGGAGGCCAAGGGGGCGGCGCGCGCCGCGGTCGTCGCGGCGCTCGCCGAGGGGGGCTTCGCCTCTCGGGAGGTCCTCGTTCGCGTCAACGCGCGCAGGACGGAGTGGTTCGGGGCCGACGTCCCGGCTCTCGCCCGGGCCGGGGCCGACGGGCTCGTCCTGCCGAAGGTCGAGTCGCCGGAGGACGTCCTCGCCGCGACGGCCCTCCTGGCGGACTCCGGCGCGCCGCCCGGCCTCCCCCTCTGGCTCACGATCGAGACGCCGCGCGGCGTCCTCGCCTCTGCCGCCCTCGCCGGGGCGCACCCGGCCGTCGCCGGCCTCGTCGCGGGGACGTCCGACCTGGCGAAGGAGCTGCGCGCCCGGCACGTTCCCGGCCGCGGGCCCCTCCTCCACTCCCTGTCGGCCATCGTCCTGGCGGCCCGCGCCCACGGCCTCGCCGCCCTCGACGGGGTTCACCTGACCCTCGACGACGAAGACGGATTCGCCGCCGCGTGCCGGCAGGGCCGCGACCTCGGGTTCGACGGGAAGACGCTGATTCACCCCCGGACGATCGAGGCCGCAAACCGCCTCTTCGCCCCCGACCCGGTCGAGGTCGAGGGGGCTCGGCGGCTGCTCGCCGCCTGGCGCGCGGCCCGGGCCGCAGGGAAGGGAGTCACGGTTCTCGACGGCCTCCTGGTCGAGGAGCTCCACGCGCTGGAAGCCGAGCGGCTCGTCACCCTCGCCGACGCGATCGCGGCGCTGGGGTCCACCTGACGCCGTCGCCGCCAGCGGCGCCTGCCCTGGGCGAATGGCGCGTTTCTGCGCGCGAGGGAAGGTCTCTGCGGGTACCATGCGTCCTGGAGAGTCGACAGATGGATGCCGGAACGCTTCGAAAGTTCGAAGAAAGCCTCGGGCGATGCCTGGCCGATCCGGACTTCCTCGACATCTTCTACGGGAACTTCCTCGGTTCCTCGCCCAAGGTGCGCGAGAAGTTCGCTGGGACGGACTTCGAGCGGCAGAAGGAGATGCTGCGTGCATCGTTCGACACGATGCTGAAGGCCGCCCGCGACGAGGAGAACGGCCCGGAGATCTGGCTCGGCCCGCTCGCCGAACGGCACGGGGCCCGCCAGCTCAGGATCGGGGCCGAGCTCTACGACCTCTGGCTCGACAGCCTTCTGAAGACGGTCAAGGCGTGCGACGCGGGCTGGTCGGAAGAGGTCGAGGAGGCGTGGGAAAAGGTCATGGGCGTCGGCATCAGCTATCTCTGCTCGCGCTACAACTCCTGACGGCCAGGCGCCCGGCACCGGGCCCCCCGCCCCCGGGGTGCGTAAGATCTCCCGCCGTGAGCCAAGTCCTCTCCGTCCTCGACGTCGTGAAGCACTACGGGAAGGTGAAGGCCGTCGACGGCGTCTCCTTCGAGGTCGCCGCGGGGCGCATCACCGGCCTCCTCGGCCGCAACGGCGCCGGGAAGACGACGACCCTGCGAATGATCACGGGCGTCCTCCACCCTGACCGGGGCCGCGTCGAGCTCTTCGGTGCCAGCGTCTCAGGGGCGCGCGACCGGCTCGGCTACCTCCCCGAGGAGCGCGGCCTCTACCGGAAGATGCGCGTCCTCGACCACCTCCTCTTCCTCGCCGAGATCAAGGGGCGCTCCCCCGCCACGATGCGCCCGGCCGCCGAGCGGTGGCTGAGGCGATTCGAGCTCTGGGAGAAGAGGGACGGCAAGGTGGAGGAGCTCTCGAAGGGGAACCAGCAGAAGGTCCAGCTCGCCGGCGCGCTCCTCTTCGACCCCGAGCTCGTCGTCCTCGACGAGCCCGGCTCCGGTCTCGACCCGGTGAACGTCGTCCTCGTGAGGCGCCTCCTGCGCGAGCTGGCCGCCGAGGGGAAGGCGATCCTCCTCTCGACGCACCAGATGGGCGAGGCGGAGAAGCTCTGCGACGAGATCGTCCTCGTCCACGACGGCAAGGTCGTGAAGTCCGGACCCCTCGCCGAGGTGAAGGCTTCCGGCGGGAGGGACGCGGTCCACGTCGAGTTCGAGGGGGACGGTGCGTTCCTCTCCGATCTGCCGGGCGTCGGCTCGGCCCGGGTCGACACGAATCGGGCCGAGCTCCGCCTCGAGGCCGGCGCCGATCCGCAGGCGCTGCTCACCGCGGCGGTGGGTCGGCTGCGCATCCTCAGGTTCGAGGTCGTCGCGCCGTCGCTCGAGGAGGTCTTCCTCGAGGCGGTCGGCGGGTCCCCGGCGGAGGTGGCGGCGTGAGGAAGCTCTGGGCCGTCCTCAAGCGCGAGTACCGCGAGACGGTGCGCAAGCCGTCGTTCCTCGTCATGACCGTCCTCGCGCCGTTCCTGCTGGCGGC
>CALBDV010000215.1 GCA_937927565.1 uncultured Holophagales bacterium | reverse complement strand
TTCCCTCGATTTCCGTCAGGAATCGCGCCTCGCGGCCCCGGACCAGCTCGGAGACCCCGGTGACGGCGACGGAGTGGCCGCCTGTGGAGGTGGAATCGACGCGCCGAACGATCCACTCGACTCCGCGGATCTCGACCCGGGCGCCGGGGGCGAGGGGGGTGGACGAGAGGGAGAGGGAAACGGGGGCTGCGGCCTCCGGCATCAGGGGATCTGCCAGAGGGCCGCAGCCCGATCAGGATTCGTCATCTCCGCCTTGGGTTGCCTGGCCATGAGCGCCTCCGCGACGGGGGGATTGTCGCGCAGGAGGCTGTCTGATCGGGCCTGCACCTTCCTGCTTCGGAACCGCCACGAGCATAGAAGCTGCATCGAGAGTTGAGCGGGGGGAATCCCTATCCCCTACTTCTTGACGTCGAACGCGATCGTGAAGTGGAGATAGACGCCTGCCTTGAAACGCCGGACGGTCTTGAGATCGCTCTCCGAAGCTACCTTCCCTCCGATCTCAAGTCCAGGACCGAGGACGTCGACCTGCTGGAACGCCACGCCGGCACCAAATGACGCCAGGTCATACAGTCGGATACCAGCCCCGGCCAGCAAGCCAAGGCGATCCGTGGGCTGCACGCCGATCTCGAAGAAACCACCGAAGGTCTGATCAGTCCAGCCCCTCGGCGTGATCGTCAGGACGGCGGCGATGCCTTCTGCCTGGTACTGCTCCTGGTCGGGCTCCTCGATGATCTCGAAGCCCCCTTCGACTTCCTTCGTACCGTACTTCTCGTTCCCGACGAAACTGTAAATGATCGCAGCACCGACGCCGAGCTTGACGGGCGAGTAGGGAACGAATCGGATCGAGAAGTCGCCCGAGATCTGCTTCGCATGAACGCTGCCCGTTGCGTTCGCATCGACTCTCTCGATGTTCAGCGACCAGACTTGGTCCAGCTTTGAGTTGTACTGAACGGACCCTAGGTCCAGCGCCTTCTGCATATCGACGAGGGCCTTCCTGAAAGCCGCGACCTTTCCGGCACCGTCCAGAATGGTTAAACGCCGTAACTGCAGAAGGGTCGATCCAATGAAGAACGGCTCATCCGCCAAGCCTGGCTCTCCCGCGGCGGCCAGTTCCAAGAAGGCAGCTTGCCCTTTGTCTATCTTCGCGAACGCATCGATCAGTCGCTTCTGTAGATCTACAACATCCTCATTGCCACAGAACTCATCCGGCTTCGGCCGAGAACCTGCCGCGAGACTAGCAAGGTCCTTGCCCATGGCCTTGAGGCACTCCTCAAGGCGTTTGAGATCCCCCAGCAAGTCCTGGAGGAACTTGACGCTGTTGTCGATATCGGCCTTACTGAGCGCCTGCTCCACCAACTGCCGAGAGCGGACCAAGGGGTCCTGCCGCGCTTTGCGCAGGGTCTCTGCGGCGAGCTTGTCGTCTATCGCCCGGCTCTCGAGCGCGTTCAGGCTCTTGGTGACAGTTGACGATGTCGAGCCAGCACCAACGACCGCGTTAGCGGCCAACTTCTTTGCCTCATCCGCTTTCGTGACTCCGCCAAGATTCTCGAGTAGGGTACCCAGCGCCCCAGCGAACGCCGCGGCCGCCTGGTAGTTCTCACTATCTGTCACCGCGGACTTCTTCCAGACGTACCTGAAGAAGACCGGATTCGGGTTCTCAATCTGGATACAGAGGTGGCTTTCACCTGGACTCAGGATGAGTGGTTCCGATACCTTGCCACTCACCAGCTCGACTGATGAGCCCTTCGCGTCCTGAAGCGTGAGGGTCTCCCCGTGTGTGAGGACAAATCGGCACGTCCTACTCTCTCCGGACCCTGCCCCCGCAGCGGGGGCTCCCGTGGCTAGATGGCTGACGACGAGCACGAGTCCGATCAGCGCGATCTGCGTTCCCATCCTTTTCCTAATCACCTAACACCCCTTTCATACGCCTCTCCCGAGCGGCCCGCGCTCCGAGGACGGATCGCTGCTGCACTACCGGGTCCTGGTCCAACGACGCCCACCAGCAGTTGGACTTCACCGGGGGCAGGTCCTCATCCCAGAGGGCAATGCCCCCGCTCAAGCACGCAAACCTCGTCGCCGTCGTTCGGGAGGGGAGCCGGCCCCGGCGCCGAGGTCGGGGCCGGACCTGTTGCCCCAGGCTCCGGAAGAGTGGCGCTGACGGCCTCGTTCAGCCGGCGCGAGAGCCAGCGGGCGAAATCGAGCGGCGAGGGTACGGCGACCCTGTCTGGCCGGATTCCCCAGCGCGGCTCAGCGGGGCGATTCTGTTCGGCGAGAGCGCGTCCGCTCGATGCAAGCAGGGCGATGCCAAGGATGATCGAAAACAGGACCTTCTT
>CALBDV010000214.1 GCA_937927565.1 uncultured Holophagales bacterium | reverse complement strand
GGAAGTAGGCCGAGATCTCGACCGTCGACTCGCCCACCTTCCAGTCGAACGACTCACCCTTCTCGACGACGAGGACCCGGAGCGCCGGGTTACGGCGCCGAAGGAGGATCGCGGTCGAGGCTCCGGCGATGGCGCCGCCGATGACGACGACGTCGTAGTTTCCGGTCCCGCTCGCTGCTGCTTGTCCCTCATAAGGGACCTTTTCCGTCCCGATCATTGGCGGATGATAGTGAAATCCTCTCCTGCGACAAGGAATCGCTGAACCTCTCCCCACGCGGTGCGTATCCCGGTCATGCTCACTCCCGCGAGCACCCGCCTCGCCCCGAGAGTCCTCGTGCTCGCCCTGTCTCTCGTCGCGCTCCCGGCGTCGGGCGCGGACGACTCCGTCGATTTCGGATCGGACCGCTGGACGATCGCCAGCGGCCGGGTCGTCGAGCACCGCTGGCCGGCTTCGCCCTCCTCTCCGTCGCCTGGCTGCCGGTCTCGATCGGTGTGAGACGGCAGGCGGAGTCCGGCTTCGTCTCGTGACGGCGCCGGTCGGCGTCCCTTCGGTGATCCCGCGCACGGCGCCCCAATCGGCCCCGACGTGTATAGACTTCCCCCCAAGAAGGAGGATCCCGTGAAGAAGACCCTGATCCTGATTGCGCTCCTGATTGCCCTGCCGCTCGGCGCCGAGGAGATCACCGTCGACAAGATCCTTGCCGCGCACGGCTTCGGCGCCTCGGTCGAGAGCATCCTCGCGAAGGTCAATGACCCGGGGAACACGGTGTCCGTCATGACGCCGTCGGACGCCGAGAAGCTCCGCACTGCCGGCGTCCCCGAAAGCGTCGTCTCGGCACTCCTCGCGAAGGCCCCGCCGGCCTCACCCGCGCCCACCACGGCCTCGCCGGCCACGCTCTCCTCCGGCACCAGGCCGGACAACCCGAGAGCCGTGGACGTCGTCAAGGCCGTCCAGGCCGGGACCTCCGAGAAGCTCATCGTCGACCAGCTCATGCAGAAGGGCGTGGAGCAGCGCCCCTCGCTGAACGACCTGATCTACCTGAAGGAGAACAAGGTCCCCGAGGGCGTCATCCGCGCCCTCATGGAGGCTCCCCTCGTCGCCGCCGGGATGGGAGCCGGCCGGTCGGCCGGTCCTCCTCCCGTACCGTCGTCGATCGAGGTCGACGGCCTCGTCCGCAAGACCAGCCTCTGGTCGAAGAACCGGTCCGGGAAGCTCATCCTGAAGGGCGACAAGATCGAGTGGCTGGACGGCACGAACCAGGCCGACAGCTTCGAGATGTTCCCGGCCGGCCTCAAGGCGGTGCGCACGGAGTGTCTCGCCAAGCCGGAGGGCAAGTTCTGCCACGAGGTCGAGCTCCAGATGTCGAAAGGGGACGACTTCACCTTCACCGATGCGAAGGCGGACGTCGGCGGGAACGAGTCGATCAAAGCCCTCCTGTCCGCCGTGAAGACCCTCTACCCGAAGCTCCCGATCGTCGAGAAAGTCAAGTAGCCGCAAGACGGCTCGAGGCGGACTCCCGGAGCCGGACGGCACGCGCCGTCCGGCTCGTTTCGTTTTTCGGGAAACACCGGGCTCCCCCTTCGCGTATCCGTCCTCATGACAGACGCTTCCCTCTCCGCGGCCCTGCCGAGCCACACCCGGGCGGAATCCGTCCCGCGGAAATGCCGAATCCTCGGCCCCGGGGCCCTCGCCCTCGTTGCCCTGCTCGGGTCGCCAGCCCTCCCTGCCGAAGCCGGCGGACAGCAGACCGCTCCGTCGAGCACCCGGCCCCCCGCCCGCGAGGGCGAGAAGAGCCGCAGCACGCGGAGCGGGTCGGAGTGGTTCGATCGCGGGATGGACCTCCACGGGGACGAGCGGTGGGACGCGGCCATCGAATCGTTCCGAAAGGCGATCGAGGCGGGCTACCGCGAGGAGGTCGCCACCTTCAACATCGCCTGCGCCCAGGCGCGCAAGGGAGAGAAGGATCTCGCCTTCGAGTGGCTCGACAAGGCGATGCAGGGCGGGTTCGACGTCCACGGGCACCTCGACGACTCCGACCTCGACGCGCTCCATTCCGATCCTCGCTGGACCGACCTGAAGCGGAAGGCCCGCGAAGCCCGGGCCGGTCGCGACCAGGCGAAGGTGCGCCGGGCGGCGGAGCGTTTCGACCTCCTCTTGACCCGGACCCCGCCGGACGGTCGCGCCCTCTACGACGTCGGCCGGGACCTGCTCAAGTACGCCGACTACGACCGTGCGGCCCGCGCCTTCGTCGCGGCGGCGGAGGCGGGCGTTCGCGAGGGGACGTCGCTCTACAACGCCGCCTGCGCCCGCGCGCTCGCGAACCAGAACCCCGAGGCGCTCGTCCTCCTCCAGCGCGCCCTCGACGCCGGCTTCGACGACCCCGACCACCTTCGCGAGGACGACGACCTCGACGGCCTCCGGGCAGAGCCGCGCTTCCGGCAGCTCGTCGAGGATGCCGAGGAACTCACCCTCGAGGGCTTCCCGAGTCTCGGCGCCCGGCTGCTCCGGTCACAGAAGGTCGCGGAGGGCGAGGAGGCGGCGACGCGCTTCGAGAGCTACCTGAAGCGCCACCCCGGGAGCGGCCGCGGCTGGTCGAACCTCGGTTATGCGAGCCTCGCCGCCGAGAACGACCGCCAGGCCGTCCGGGCGTTCCGCAAGGCCTTCGACCTCGGTTACCGGAGACCGGCAACGATGTACAACCTCGCCTGCGCCCACGCGCGCCTGAAGGAGAAGGACGAGGCGTTCGCCTGGCTCGACAAGGCGATCGACGCAGGGTTCCGTTCGTACCGCCAGATCGAGGACGACGACGACCTCTTCAACCTGCGCCGGGACCCGCGTTTCCCCAAGGCGGTCGAAAAGGCCCGCAAGGCCTCGGAAAGGGGCAGGGAGGAGCCCTAGTTCCCCCCCCTTGACAGGCCGACCGCTGAAGCGTGGTACTATTCCTGCCGCTAGGTTTCTCTCTCCGTCTCCGACTCGCTCGTCCCCCTTTACGAGATCGACGGCGCGGCACAGCGACCCCAGCAAGCCCCGTCGGTCACGCTCTTACTCTCCACCCCCTCTCGAACCCCGGCCGTTCCAGGATGGCCGCTTGAAGCAAGGACTCCGCATGAAGCTCTACGTTGGAAACCTCTCCTACAACACCACCGACTCCACCCTCAACGACCTCTTCGCCCCCTACGGCCAGGTCGAGTCCGCCCGCGTCATCACGGACCGCGACACCGGCTCCTCGAAGGGCTTCGGCTTCGTCGAGATGTCGAACTCCGACGCGCAGAAGGCGATGGGCGCCCTCAACGGCCGCGAGATCGACGGCCGCGCCATCCGCGTCAACGAGGCCAAGCCGCAGGAAAGCCGCACCGGCGGCGGCGGCGGCGGACGCGGTCGCTACTAGTTTTCCCGAAAGCATCAGGCTCTAAAGCCGTCAGCGGGGGTCCGGGCTCAGTCCGGACCCCCGTTTGATTTCCGGTGAACTCGCAGAGGCGTTGCACATGGAAACGATCGTATGGATCCTGCTCCCCGTGGGCCTCGGACTCGGCGCCCTCTGGTTCTTCAAGAAACGCGTGAAACGCGACTCCGACCGCAAGGCTCACGCCGACAGGAAGGCCGCAGCGGCGCGTAACGACGCCAGCGCCATCCAGCGGACGCTGGACGGGAGACGCTGAGCCGCGGTCTCGTCGAGCCCCTAGGTCATTCGCTCGAGCGACGCCTTCCTCCTCGCGTAGCCTTCCCCCAGCCCGAGGCCCATCGCCACATCACAGAGGCGCAGCGCCTCCTCGAACTCCCCCCGGTCGCTCCTCAGGGCGATGCCGCGCTCGAGGAAGCGCAGTGCCCCGACCTCCTTCGTGAACCGCCGGCCCAGGTCCTTCCGGGCGACCTCGAGGTAGCTCTCCGCGGTCTCGAGGGCTTCGAGCGCCTCGTCCTCGTCCTTCGCGTCCGCGGCCAGGAGGGCGTAGGCGAAGAACTTGACACCGTTCGGGAGGGAGTCCGACGACTCGATGGCGCGGGCCACGTACTTCGCCCCCTCGTTTCGCAGGGTCGCCTCCCGGTGCCCCGAGAGGAGGTCGTCGAGGCGCTCTTCGGGACTCTTGCGACAGGGCTCGATTCTCTTCGCCATGTCCGGAGCGTACGGGAAGCCGCGCTCCTCTGCCGGACCCTCCGGACCGGAATGGAATAATCCGCGCCGCCGGGTGGCGAACCCGGGTGGGAGGACGACATGTCAACCAGCGAAACGCCCGGCAATCCCGGGGCATCGGCGGGCGCTCCTCCCTCGAAGCCCGCACGGAAAGGCCTGGGAACGCTGAAGAAGGTCGCCGTTCTACTGGTCGCCGCGCCGATCCTCCTCTTCGCCGCCTACACCTGGCTCACCCTCCACTGGTCGTACTCCCGCGGGTCCCGCGCCGGCTTCGTCCAGAAGTTCTCGGAACGCGGCTGGGTCTGCAAGACCTGGGAAGGCGAGCTCGCCATCGTCAACATGCCCGGCTCGCTGCAGCAGGTCTTCCCCTTCACCGTCCGCGACGAGGCCGTCGTGAAGAAGATCAACGAGCTGATGGGAAAACGCGTGGCGCTCACCTACGAGCAGCACCAGGGCGTGCCGACCTCGTGCTTCGGCGAGACGGAGTACTTCGTCGTCGACGTCGTCGAGATCGGGCCCTGAGCCGGCGGCCGGTCAGAAGCTCCAGCGCGCGCCCGCCCTCGCACGCCTGAGGTCGGGTCGTGCCCCGAACGGCCCGTACCTCGAGCCGTAGGGAACGTCCGCGCCGAGAGAAAGGGCGAGCGCGTCCGTCGCGCTCCACGAGACCTCGGCCTTCACGAGACCGTCGCCATGGCGAAGGCCCTGCGTCCAGACGGCGCGCCAGCTCCCCCATCGTTCCGTCCGCTGCCAGATGGCGAGGAAGGCCGGGAGGATGGCCCGGTCGAAGAGGAGGAGCGGGTCGACGGGCGTGCCGCGGGCGTTCGCGGCGAGCGTGAGGAGGAGCGTTCCGTCGCCGAAGGCCCGCTCGGCGCCGAGGGTCCAGATCAGCGCGTCGCCGAGCCCTTCGTCCGCCGAGAAGAGGGCCGCGCCTTCCGCGCGGAGGACCCAGGAGCCGGTGACGCGCGAAAGCTCGACGCCGCCGGCCGCTTCCCGGGCGTAGCGGCGGTCGGCGGGAAGGGCGACGGCGTCGCCGTCGAGGTACGCCCGGTCCGGGCGCGGCGTCAGGAGCGGCGCCGGGCGAACTCCGGTGCGCGCCCACGCCCCGACATCCCAATCGCCGAACGTCCCGAGGAGGCGGAGGGCGCCCCATCCCGTCCGCGGGAGGTCGTTCTCCCCGTCGGCGAGGACGACCGGGAGTCCCGCCACGGTCGCCTCCACCGGCGCGAATCGCGGTGACGAGACGGGAACACGCCACGGCGTCCCGATCGGCACGAAGACCCCGTCGAAGCGGAGCGCGCCGGTCTGGCCCCGGGCGCGCAGGCCCCAGAGCGGGAGCTTCTCGTCCGCGAACGGGTCGGTCAGGTCCCGCGGGAGGAAGGCGTCGGCCGACGAGTAGCCGTCGGTCTTCCCCCATCCCAGGAGGAACCGCCCCGCCTCGATGTCGACGGTCGGCGCGACGCTCCACGAGAGCCAGGCCTCGCGGAGGGATACGGCGGTCCGTCGGAGGTCGCGGTCGGCGAAGTCGAGGAAGAGGTCCCTGTCCCCGGTCGACATCACCTCGGCTCTGAGCGTGGCGGAGAGACGGAGCGACGGAGAGACCCTCTGCTCGACAGTCCCCTGCGCGGTCGCCCAGCCGATGACCCACGGCTCTCGCGGCAGCGACCGCTCCGCGTAGCCGAATCCCCGGGCCTCGACGAAGCCGCTCCAGGTCTGAGCAACGCCACTCCCCGCGGATGCCATCGCGACGAGGATGGCTCCCACGATCCGAGCCGGAAACCGCAGGGGTCTCAGTCGCCTCCCTCCCGCACGAGGTTCTGGAGCGTGTGGCGCCCTTCGGGCTGCGGCCGGTCGAAGGCGAGCTTCTCGAGACGGATGACGGTCGTCGACCCCTTGCCGAGGTCCTGCATCGTCATTCGCCGCGCGACGTGGTGCCCGTCGACGAGTGCCACGTCTTCGAGGAGGAGGCGCTTCCCCGGCTCCTTCTCGCCCGGGCGGAAGAGGTCCATCCGGACGAGATAGACGATGTCCTTTCGGAGGAAGAGGAGCTTCCTCTCGTAGAGGCTCCTCCCCGCCCCGGCCCGTGGCCGCGCCTCGATCACCCGGCAGGCCTGCCCCGCGACCGTCTCGTCCGCGAGGAGCTTCACGTCGTACTTCTCGTGATCGAGCTCCTCCATGTCCTCGTAGTTGAAGTCGGTCCCGACGAAAGAGGCGCTCCGGTCCTGCGTGGCGATGCGACGCTCGCGCTTCATCGAGGGAAGGTAGAGCCACTGGTCGGGGTTCCTCCCGGGCCTCGGGAGCGAGAGGAAACCGACGCCCTTCACCTCGGGCGGAGCGGTGAAGCGAATCAGCATCTTCGAGTCGCCCGCGTACCCGAGGCGGTAGCTGCGCCAGCTCTTCCTCCGTTCTTTCCCGTCCTTCGTCGTCACGGAGAGGTCCCCCTCGTACTCCTGGCTCCTCGTCCCGTGGCGCTCGTCGGACTGGACGAGGAGGGAGCGCGCGTCGTCGGCGCGCGCGGGAAGGGGCGAGAGGAGGAGGAACCAGGGGAAGAGGACTCGAGCGAACCTGGCCAACGGCGCACCTCGGGCGAACGATA
>CALBDV010000213.1 GCA_937927565.1 uncultured Holophagales bacterium | reverse complement strand
GTGTTGATGATGACGCCCGCCCAGGCGTTGATCATCCGGCTGAACTTCTGGTCGACGAACGTCCGGTACATGTTGATGTCGCGGAAGAGGATCCCGTACATCGAGTCGTTCAGCATCATGTCGAGGCGCTCGAGCGCCCCCATGGCCGCGATCTCGGGCATGCAGAGGCCGGAGGCGTAGTTCGTCAGGTAGACGTAGCGCCCCTGCTTCTCGACCACCTCGTCGAGCGCGGCCCGCATGATCCGGAAGTTCTCCTGCGTGGCGTAGGTGCCGCCGAAGCCCTCGGTCGTCGCGCCGTAGGGGACGTAGTCGAGGAGAGACTGCGCGGTCGTCCGGATGACGGCGACGACGTCGGCCCCCTGCCCGGCGGCGGCGCGCGCCTGCTTCACGTCCTCGTGGATGTTCCCGGTCGCCACGATGACGTAGAGGAGCGGGGCGTGGTTCTTCCCGGCGTACCTGGCGAGGCGTTCCTCGCGGAGGGAGCGGTTCCCGCGGACCCGCTTCGTGCAGGCGGAGACGAGCTCGGCGGCCTTGTCCTCGAGGGCGGTCGGGTCGGCGAGCGGGAGGTCGGAGACGCGCAGACCTTCGGCTATGCGCCGGTTGAGCCCGGCCACGCCCTCGCCCGTGCGGAGAAGGGCATTCACCCAGTACTTCAGCGCCCCTTCCTCGAGGCGGTCCCGCAGCTGGTCGACGACGAGGTTCGGCACGGGCACGCCGTCGGCGTCGGCGCCGTCGGCTCCGGCGAGCCTCAGCGTCGCCCTCTCGACCGTGACGGTCGTGTGCGCCTCGATGAACTCCGCGACCGGCGCGACGATCCGCTTCGCGAGCTCGCGGGCGCGGTCAATCCGTTCCGGCGGCAGGTGGAGCCTCTTCTCCATGGGTCCTCCTCGGGTCAGTTCTCTTGCTTCAGGAAGTCGCCGGCCCGCCGCGCGAGAGCGGGCGAGAGGCCCAGGAGCGCCGCGACGGTGATGGCGTCGGAGCGCCGCTCGCCCGGGGTGTCGGGCTCGAGGCAGAAGCGCATCTGCCGGTCGATGTGGCGGATGCGGGCGGCAAGGTCCGCGTCGCCCGCGCCGTCGACCACGAGGTCGAGGTGTGCCCGGTCGAGCCCGCCCATCCGGAGGGTGCGGACACCCGGCAGCCGGCGGACTCCGCGGAAGTGGGTCGAGAAGAGGGCGACGACGCGGGGCCGGCCCGCGAGCTCCTCGAGGATCGCCGAGAGGAGCGCTTCGGCCTCGCCGGAGCTCGTCGTCCGGGCGAACTCGTCGAAGAGGGCGAGAGTCTCGTCGCCGAAGTCCGCGTGCGCCTCGTTGAACTGACGGATCTCGAAGCCGAACCCGGAGAGGCCCCGCCCCTCCTCGCGCTCCCGTCCCTCACCCACGTAGTGGAAACGGCGGAAGACGCGCGTGGCGAAGCGGGCGGCAGGGACGAAGAGCCCCGCCTGCGCGACGAGCTGGAGGAAGGCGAGCGTCTTCAGGACGACCGTCTTCCCGCCCATGTTCGACCCGAAGATCACCGTCGGCCCGCCGTCGAACGTCGCGTCGAGCGGCGCGTACGGCGTCCCGAGGCTCTCGCAGAGCGCTTCCGTCGGAAGATGCCGCCCGCGCTCGATGACGATCCCGCCGTCGTGAAGGACCGGGCGGGCCAGCCCGGCCTCTCGCGCCAGGCGCGCTCCCGCGAGCGCGAGGTCGAAGACCTCGACGGCCCTGGCCTGCTCGAGGAAGAGCGGGATCGCAGCGCGGAGCGGTTCGGAGAGCGACGCGAGAACGCGCGCCTCGAGCGATCGCTCGCGCGAGAGGAGCGCGGAGGTCTCCTCGGCAAGGCGCAGGGACTCGGCGGCAGGGCGCGGGCGGACGCAGAGCCGGTCCGCGTCCCACGGTTCGAGGTCCAGGAGCGCCGCGGCGGCCGACGGGTCGCCGATCCGCTCCCGCGGCACGAGGAGGAACGCGCGCCCCTCGAACGCGAAGCCCCAGCGCTGAAGGAGCGCCCGCTCGTACTCCTCGCGCAGGCGGCGCGAAGCGGCGTCGATCTCCCGGAGCGCGCGGCGAACTTCGGCGAGCTCGGGGTCGTACGCGTCCGCGACGTAGAACGACTCGTCCCCCTGGCGGCCCATGCCGAGGAGGTCGGCGAGACCGCCCGGGATCGCCCTCAACCCGAACCGCTGCCCGAGCGTCTCCGGCAGGAGCGAGAGGAGGCTCCTGTGGTTGAAGAGGAACTTCTTGAGCTGGAAGATCTCGACCTCGTCGAAGGCCTCCTGCGGTGCGTCGGGAAGACGGGGCAGGCGCCTCAGGTGATGGTGGATCCGGTCGAGCGTGACCCGGTCGCCGTCGTGCGCCTCGAGGAGCGCGACGGCCGCGTCGATGAGGTCGTAGCGCTCCTCCAGGGCGGCCCGTTCGGTGATCGGGACCATCCGCGCCTTCGCGTCGCGTCCGAACGGGGTCTCGGGCAGGAAGCGTCGCCAGATTGCGTCCGCGCCCGAGTACGTCCAGGCGTCCCGGCTCACGCCGCCACCTCGTACGGATTCGGGAGGAGCCGGGCGTCGACCGCCGGCCCCACCTCCCGGCGCAGCTCCTCCGGCCCGACGTCCCTGAGCGCGGCGACGACACCGAGGAGCCGGAAGCCCCGCCTCACGCTGCACACCACCCGCGAAAGGAACCGGAGCAGATCCTCCGGGGCAAGGAAGACCTTCGTGAAGTCCTCGAGGGAAAGCGCGACGAGGCCCTCGGGCAGCCCCTGCCGGACCTCGTCGGTGAGGGGCCCTTCGAGGCGCAACGCGCCCTCCGGCGGCTCGGGCACGACGGTCAGCTCCGAGAGCGCAACGAGCGCGCGCAGGCGCCCGGCAACGCGTGGCAGGTTTCCCCTGTCGACGCGGACGGTGTAGACGAACCCGACGTCCCCGAGCGCGCCCAGCTGCGTCACGCGGTCGGCGGCGCCGTCGACGATCGACGACGAGACCCACCTCTCCTCGCGGACGAGGCTCACCGCACCCGAGAGGGCGGCGAGGTTCTCGGGGCCGACGAGCGTCACCGCGCCGCGCCGGACCGCCCGGCCGAGGAGGAGCCGGCCCAGGACGGACCGGCCCGGCAGGGATTCGAGGATCTCGAGCCGCGCCGAGGAGCTGCGCGCGAAGAGGTCGGTCGTCAGGACGACGTCTCCCTCCTCGACGAGGACCTCCGGCGCGGCGGTGCCGCTTCGGGCCTTCAGCCCGCCGTCGACCCCGACGCTGAAGACGGCCACGGGGCCGGCCCTGCGGGCGACGGGAAGGAGCGCGTTCAGGAAGGTCGTCTTCCCCGACCCCTTCTCGAACCCGGTCACCGCCGTGACCTCTCCCGCGACGCCCTCGAGGCCGGTCAACCCGTCCTCAGTCCTCGTTGCGCCTGTGGCGGATCAGGTCGCTCGGCTCGATGCGCCGCTTGTCGCCCGAGAGGAGCATCGCGACGCCGTCCTTCGCCCGGTACTTCGCGTCGTCCCCTTCCTCTTTCCTCGCGGCGTTCGCGGGTCCGCGCCCCTGCGGCCACTTGTAGGTCGTGATGACCCCCTCGTAGTTGCGCAGGACCGCCGTCCCTTCGGCCATCGAGATGAGGTAGTTCGGCATGACCGGGATCTTCCCGCCGCCTCCCGGCGCGTCGACGACGAACGTCGGGACGGCGAGGCCGGTCGTGTGCCCGCGGAGCGACTCGATGATCTCGATCCCCTTGGCGACGGACGTCCGGAAGTGGCTGATGCCGAGCGAGAGGTCGCACTGGTAGATGTAGTACGGCCGCACCCGGACCGTCATGAGCTTGTGGACGAGCTTCTTCATGACGACCGGGTCGTCGTTGATCCCGCGCAGGAGGACGCTCTGGTTCCCGAGCGGGATGCCCGCGTCGGCGAGCTTCTCGCAGGCGGCCTTCGCCTCGGCGGTGATCTCCTTGGGGTGGTTGAAGTGGACGTTCACCCAGACCGGGTGGAACTGCTTGAGCATGTTCACGAGCCCGTCGGTGATCCGCTGCGGCAGGACGACCGGCATCCGCGTCCCGATCCGGATGATCTCCACGTGCGGGATCTCCCGGAGGCGCCGGAGGATCGACCGGAGCTTCTCGTCGGGAAGGACGAGCGGGTCGCCGCCGCTCAGGAGGACGTCGCGGACCGTCGGCGTGTTGCGGATGTACTCGATCGCCGCGGAGACGTAGTCCTCCGGCATGTCGACGTCCTCGTCGCCGACGAGCCGCCGGCGGGTGCAGTGCCGGCAGTTCATCGAGCAGATGTTCGTGACGAGGAGGAGGACCCGGTCGGGGTA
>CALBDV010000212.1 GCA_937927565.1 uncultured Holophagales bacterium | reverse complement strand
CGAGCCCATCCACACCGTCACCGTCTTCCGCAACGACGACCTTCCTTTCTGATCTGATCTCCACCAACTCTCTCGACCTGCTGGCCCCGCCGTTTGAACGCCGGGGCCTTGCCTCATCCCGCCGCCGCCCTCGTCTGTCCCGACCTCCTCCGCCTCCGGACCAATTCGGGATTCGAGCCGATCTCGACTTGCTACGCCACGACTCTCCTCAGGATCACGACACCGGGATTACGCGGGAGTCAACAGAGAGGCCAGCAGGCTGCTGAGACAACGGACATCCCTGAGCAAGAGAACGAAGGCCGATCAGAGTTCGGTGGAGTGTCGAGCAGGAGCGAGGGCGACCTTGAGAGCTGACGCCATCGGAGGGTCGCACCTACCCACGGACTCAACGGAAGCCGCTTCACGTGGGATGGCGCCTCGAGACTCGGCCGACCGCGCTCTCCTCGTGTGTGCACTCGGCCCTCCTTGGGGATCGGGATGCGCCCCTGTTCGGAGCGTCGTCCGAAGTGCCGGAGGCCCAACGGAGGAAGGATGAGACGACGAACCGGGAAAGACCCTTACTCCGTTCTGGGCGTCGAGCCGTCAGCTACGGCGGACGAAATTCGGGCGGCTTACGTCGCGCGAAGCCGGGTCGTTCATCCGGACCGATTCGATTCCACGCAACAGCCGGACGACTGGCACCGAGCGAACGAGATGCTGGCGGAGCTGAACGAGGCCTACGCGATCCTTCGGAAAGCCGGCAGCAAGGCCGAGTACGACTCGAGGGGACGTGAGGAACCGCAGGCGACGGCGCCTCCTCCGCGGCGCACCGAGCCCGCCCCTCCGCCACGCGCCGCACCTCCACCGTTCGAGGTCGGAGAGCTGACGCCGGGGAGGATTCCCTTCTCCGAGATGCCGAAGGAGGCGCAGGAGCGACTCGTAGGGCGCCAGACGAACTCGATCGGAGAGCAGTTCAAGGAAGAGCTCGGAAGCCCGACGTTTCACTACGTCTTCGCGGCGCTCCTGATCCCCTGGTTCATCTACCTGGTGACGGGAGCACGCGAGCTGACGTGGAACAACGAGGTGCTTGCGTGGCATGCCGGATTGACCGTGGCCGTCTGTTTCCTGCTCGGTTGGAACCTCATCGCAATTCGACTCTGGAGAAAGGGGCCGCTCCGCCCGCACCTCTTCGTGACGCCGATCTATCTCATCAGGACCTCGCATGAACTTGTGGCCTTCTGGCCGATCTGGGTGCTGAAGGACCTCCGCGTCACGCACAACTACCGAAACGGGTCCTATCAGGACTCCACGGTCATGTTTCTCTTTGACGGGCAAGAGGAGACGGTCACGTTCCGTTCGAAGCTCCGTACCGAGAGGTTCATGGAGCGGCTTCGCGACTTCGAGCGCCGAATCCGAATGGCGTATGAAGCCGGGGACGCGCAGTTCTTCCGGGCGAACGACGACTTCTACCGCGTTCCGCGTTCAGCCACCGGGACCGCGCCTGCGGCGTCGAACGACGAGAAAGTCCGTATCTACGTGGGCACGCTGGTCGCGGGGGGCGCGTTGCTGGTCTTCGCTCTACTCTCGGGGCAGCGCACTCCCGAGGATCGGATTCGGACGAACACAGGAAACGCCGTGGCGGGCGGGGCGCCCGCCCGGGAAACACTGGCGCCTCAACCGGTTCCTCCGTCAGGGGTCATGTACACGTACGGCTCGGTCGGTGGCCCGTCGCGTCGTCTGGAGGCCCCGTTCAAGATCGTTGCGGCTCAAGGGAGCCACTTTTTCCTCAAACTGGTGGACGTCGCAACGCGTCAGCCGGCCATGTCCGTATTCGTGCGAAGCGGCGAGACGGTAGAGGTGGAGGCGCCCCTTGGCACGTTCGAAGTGCGGTACGCCTCGGGGGACACCTGGTTTGGCGACGAGCTGCTCTTCGGCTCTGAGACGGCCTACAGCAAGGCGGACAAGCTATTCACTTTTGAGATCGTCGGCAGCCAGGTTCGCGGCTTCACGATCACCCTCTACAAGGTCGCGCACGGCAACCTGAGTACCAGCAGGATTCGAGCATCAGAGTTCTAGATCGGCCGCGTCAGCGTGTTCGCGACGAGGAGGAGTAATGAGAAAGCCGAGAGCAGGGTCGATGAATTCGGCAAGAGCGGCATTTGTCGCGGCGGCAGCGGTGGCCCTCGCGGTCATCGTGAGCCTCGGCGTAACGGGCCCAGTGGCAGCGGCCGAGGTCGACACCCGCATCGCGGTCAGCGTCAACTTGTCGGGTCGAGACAGCGCCGGGGTCGCGCTCGCCTACCGCGTACGGGAGGAGTTGAGGCGTTCCAGCGTCTTCAGGGAGGCCTCGCGAAAGGAGGCCCTCCTGCACATTGATCTCGTCACCCTGGACCCGGATGCCGATGACGCAGGTGGCGGCGGAAGACGCACCGTGGCGGCCGTGGCGTTCATGATGACGAATCTCCAGCCATTCAAGAAAGGCGACCCACAAACCTGGCGAGACATTTCGTTCGGCCATCTCGGGGTGCGGGTTGTCGGCATCTCGCGGGTCGAGCAGGTGGCGGCGTCGATCGTGGCCACACTCGATGAGGAGCTGAATAGATACCGTGAGGAAACTCAGGAGTGATTTCTGCGGAAGGCCGTGTCGGCGCCGCACCAGACAGAGCGAAGCGCGAGTGGCAGCTTCATCGTCAGCTTAGCTACAGGAGAGGATGAACATGGAGGAGAAGACAGATCGGACTGCACCGGCGCAAGACCTAAGCACCTTGGTTTGGAGGTACTACCGTGAATATCTCAGCCTGATAGGCGATCGGCTGTCCGACGACGACACAGCGTTCACTCGCGGACGGCATCTCGAACTCACGCCTGAACTCCGGGAGCTCGCCGACGGCTTACGCCGAGCCCTCGGATGGGAAAAGGACCCCCCCGGCGGAATCGAACTGCCGCAGAGGTTCCACGACCTGCTCTTCAGCGTCGCCGTCGGAGGGGGAGCGCGTCTTCTTCGGCTACTGCAGGCGTCGGACGTAGGCAGAGCCGACCTAGAGCGGAGAATCGGGACCGGTATCCTGAGTATGACGGCGGCAGAGGACCTGAGAAACTGGGGCGACGCTTGCATCGCTGAAGTTGAGGCCCTAGCGAAACACCTCACCAACGGCCCTCAGTTTAGGCGTTTCGTGACGGAGATACTGTACGTCCCAGGCGACCGTGGCTTTCTTTGGAGAATCGAAGGGCCGGCGGATCTGCTGGTTAGGACTTTTGCCAAACTCGACGAGGACTATACAGGTCGCGAAGATGCGCTGATTCTGGAGGGTTGCCTTTCGATCGATACCGACGATCCGCACGGCGAGGTCGTGCGTATTGCTGAGGAGGTCCAGGGCATCGGACTCGTGATGGGCATCTTTGAGACCCAGCCATTCGATCCGCGAATGCTTGGCCGTTGGACGACCGTGAGAGTGCCCGGGGAAGGCGATGAAGCGGGAGAGGTCGATCTCGGTGGTCTTTCGGGGGCTGCGCATCTCGCCATGGGGCGACTGACGATGGGCGAGGCAAAACCGGAATCCGACCTCGAGGCGCAGCTCATTAGGCGCGGGCAGGGAACGGAGCTTCTGGAGCGTAGGAAGGAGCAAGCCGCGGTGATCCTGAGCGCCGTGGATGACAGGGGACTCGTGCTCAGAAGAGCAGGTCGACTGTATCTGCAGGCGGTGGCCGCCGGCGAGCTAGGCATGACCATCAGCAGCGCGTTTATGTGCCTCGAAGGACTCCTCCTAGACCGGACGGTGAAAGACGAAGTCACTGGCCGGCTGACCGAGGCGGTGGCCTACCGCATCGGGAAGGGAGCGACGGAAAGAAAGAAGCTCCGCGAGCAGCTGAAGAAGCTCTATGAACTCAGATCGCAGTATGTCCATACGGGGTACGTGACCGGAGTCAAGGGGCTCGACGGCAGCCCACGAGAGTTGGCACTGGAGATGGCGAGACGAGCGCTGCGGCGGGAAATAGAAGACTGGAATGGATAGAGGAAGCCTCGCGACTGACAGGACGCTGAGGCCAATGGCTTCAGAAGGCGAGGACGCAGAATGCCCTTCCTAACCGACATCGACTCCCGTGCCGCCATCAAGGGCTCCCGTGACCCCCTTGGTGCGCAGGCGATCTGGACTCTGCTCGGCCGGCACGTCGTCGGCGGGC
>CALBDV010000211.1 GCA_937927565.1 uncultured Holophagales bacterium | reverse complement strand
TCCAGGATGCCGCCCCCGCCGACCAAGTGGCTCTCCTCGGTACCAGTCTGACGAGTTTCGACAACCGGTCCAACGCCCTGGCGGCCCTCACCCCGTTCGAACTCTACCCCGGCCTTCTTCCCGAGTTCGTCTACATGGGCGGTTCGATCGTGCGCCGGTCCGCAGACTACTCCGGGACAATGACCGTCGACCCGCCTCCGCCAGCCGGCACGAAGGAGGTCCGGCTCCGGGTCTCCTGCTCTCCCGAGAAGTACACGGGTCGCAGAGTAGTCGAGCTGAACTACGGTCCTCGCTGTGCAAATGTCTCTCCGACGGGCCGGATCATCTCCCTCGCCTCGGTGACCTTGCAGGTCGAAGCGGACTCGGCGGTCACGGGTGCGTTCGGTGACGTCCTTAAAGTTGAAAAGGCGGATCTCGCCTCGGTTCTCTCCGAGCCTGCGGATGCGCGTGCCACCCTGCGCCTCGGGTTCGACTGCAAACCGGGACGATCCATCCCCTGTGTTCCAGGCGGAAGCATCGTCGTCGGCGCCCTGCGCTCGTACGCGGCCTCAGCAGCCCTCCTGGCCCCCTCCGGAGAGCAGGGCGGATCGATAGGTGACTACCTGTCGTCGCTGTCGACGAGCAGTCTTCCCGACGAGCCGCACAAGGTGCTCGAGCTGCGAGCGCTCATCAAGGACTTCCTTGAGGCCTGCCCGGACTCGATTGCCGCCCGCACTCTCGCTTCCATCCGGATCTGCTCGGAGAAGTCGAACTAGATGAACCTCCTTCTTGAAACGTACCTCCAGGAGACAAAGTTCTTCTTCTTTCTGCACGCAGTCGTTTTCGTCTACGTCGTGCGGCTCCTCTGGAAGTTCCATCGCGATGGGAAGGGGGCGGTCCCGGAGGACTGGCAGGAGCTCGAGACGGTATCTGCCCACCTCCGCGGAATGATCGGCCTGTTTCTCCTCGTCGGAATTCTGGGCACTTTCTACGGTATCTGGTCGATCTCCGAGTGGAGCGGCGAAGGAGACGCGTGGCCGGCGTTCCGGGTCGCGATCGGGCGGGCGTTCCCTGTCGGCCTGATCGGACTGGCGCTTAATCTCGTTTTCAACTTCACCGCCGACATCGTCGAGTTTCACCGGGCGAAGGCGCTTCGGCAGAGAGTTCGACCAGAAGAACCCATCGAAACGGCCCTGACGAAAGCTCTCCAGCCGTTCTTCGAGGCGAACAC
>CALBDV010000210.1 GCA_937927565.1 uncultured Holophagales bacterium | reverse complement strand
AGGATGACCTGCGGGGAGGGGGTCTTGTCGAGGAAGGCGATCCGGCAGCCGACCGAGACCGGGAAGAGGAACTCGAACGCGCAGCCGAAGGCGTGAGCGAGCGGGAGGAACGACACGAGGGCGTCCCCCGCCTCGAGCGGCATGTGCTTCTGGGCGAAGAGGACGTTCCGGAGGAGGCTCCGGTGCGGGAGCATGACCCCCTTCGAGAAGCCGGTCGTTCCCGAGGTGTAGACGATGGAGGCGAGGTCTTCGGGATCCGGGCGAGCCCAGAGGATCGCCTCCGGACGGGGGGCCGGAAGGGAGCGGGCGGTCTCGTCGACCCTCCTGAGGGACGCCGCCATCCCCTCGCGCCTCACGAAGAGCGGCGTCAGGTCCTTCGTCGAAAGGACCGCTTTCACCCCCGGGATCCTCCCCGGATCGAGGTGCTCCAGGAACGCCCCTGTCGTCAGGAGGAGCGCCGCCTCGGAGTGGTTCAGGATGTGGTGGATGTCCTCCTCCCGGAAGTCCGGGAGGATCGGCACCGCAACCGCCCCGTAAGAGAGGATCGCGAGGTAGGACGTCGCCCAGCCGGAAGAATTCCGGCCGAGAAGCCCCACTTTCGTCCCGGGCTTCACGCTCAGCTCCCGGAACGCCGCGTGGAGCCGGGCGACGCGGGCCGCGACGTCTCCATAGGTCGACGTCGGACCCGGAAAGTCGGAAAAGGCGGGAAGGTCGATGTTCCGGCGGACGGCGCGCTCGAGGAGCGGAACCAGCGTTTCGGCTTCCATCGCGATCGGCGATCTTACGCCGCGCCCGGGCCCGATCACGGGCTAAGATCCGCCGGTGCGGGGCCACCGTAACGGCCCTGGGAGTGCTTCGATGAGTCAGAACGTCGACTTCGCCAGCCTCGACCTGAAAGACGCCCTCGACCTCGCCATCCTGATCGAGGACGAGGCCCGCGAGCGCTACGGGGAGTTCGCGGAACAGATGGAAGTCCACCACACCGCCGACGCTGCGGCCTTCTACAGGCTGATGGCCCAGTACGAGGCGAAGCACGGCGAGGAGATCGCCGTCCGGCGCAAGGAGCTCTTCGGCGACGCCCCTTCCCGGATGAGCCGCTCGATGCTCTGGGGCGTCGAGGCCCCCGACTACGACCAGGCCCGGGCGTTCATGTCGCCCCGCAGGGCCCTCGAGGTCGCCCTCGAGTCGGAGATCAAGGCGCACGCCTACTTCACCTCCGCGATCCCGTCGATCACCGACCCCGAGGTCAAGGCCCTCTTCATCGAGCTCCAGGGCGACGAGGTTCACCACAAGGAGCTCGTTCAGGCCGAGCTCGACAAGCTGCCGCCCGACCCGGAGGTCGACGTCGAGGATCTCGTCGACGAGCCCGTCGGACAGTAGCCACCCGGCTCCCGCTCGTCGGACCGTCCCGCAGCGCGGCGCCCCGGCGCCGCGCTCTGCGTTTTAGGCGCGGACATCGGGCGGCTCCGACGCTACGATTCGCCGCATGGGCGACAACGTGGCGGACGGCACCCCCCTGACTCCCGTCGATACCGCGTGGCTCCACATGGAAGACCCCACGAACCTGATGATGGTGACGGGGATCTACGTCTTCGACGAACCGGTGGACTTCGACAGGCTGAAGGACACCGTGCGGGTGCGGATGGTGGAGCGGTTCCCGCGCCTGCGCCACAAGGTGAGGCAGTCGGGAGCTTCGGCGCGGTGGGTGAAGGACCCGACCTTCGTCCTCGACGCCCACGTCCACCGGATCGCCCTCCCGGGTCCGTGCAACGACCGGGCGCTCCGCGACACGGTGAGCGACCTGATGTCGACGCCGCTCGACTTCAGCAAACCGCTCTGGCAGATCCACCTCCTCGAGAACTACTGCAGCGGCGCGGTCGTCCTCCTGCGGTTTCACCACTGCATCGGCGACGGCATCGCCCTCGTCCACGTCCTCCTTTCCTCCACCGACACGGCGGCGGACGCCCCGTGGCCGAAGTCGGCGCCGAAAGCCCCGCACGAGAAGAACGTCGGAAGCCGCATCACGTCGCTCTTCGAAGGGGTCCAGCGCCTGGTCGTCAACACGCGGAAGACGGCCGACGCGATCGCGACGCAGACGGTCGAGTCGCTCCTCCACCCCTCGCACGTCCTGGAGGTGGCCCAGACGGCGATGGAAGCGGCCGGCATCCTCGCGAAGATGCTCGTCCGCCCCGCCGACCCGCCGACGGTCCTCAAGGGCCCCCTCGGCGTCGCCAAGCGGGCCGCCTGGTCACGCAGGATCGCCGTGGCCGACGTCAAGGAGATCTCCCGGCGCATCGGCGGCACCGTCAACGACGTCCTTCTCACGGCCGTCACCGGCGCCCTCCGTCGCTATCTCCTCTTCCGCGGCGACAGGCCCGACGGCAAGGACGTCAACGCCATGGTGCCGGTCAACCTCAGGCCGCCGTCGGAAGCCGACGAGCTCGGCAACCGCTTCGGCCTCATCTACCTCGCCCTCCCCCTGGGCGAGCCCGACCCGGCCGAACGGCTCCGCCTCGTGAAGCAGAGGATGGACGCCATCAAGAAGACGCCGGAGCCGTTCGTGGCGTTCCAGATCCTCAACGCCCTCGGCCTGGCCCCGGCCGAGATCGCCTCGCTCGTCGTCGACATGTTCGGCAGCAAGTCGACCGCCGTCATGACGAACGTCGTCGGCCCGAAGGTGCCCGTCTACTTCGCCGGGCACCGCATGGCCGACATGATGTTCTGGGTGCCGCAGTCGGGCCGCATGGGCCTCGGCATCTCCATCTTCAGCTACGACGGGCACGTCGTCGTCGGCGTCGCCACCGACGCCGGCCTCATCCCCGACCCCGAGCGAATCGCCACCTGCTTCGAGGACGAGCTCGACGCCCTGCGCGCCTCGCCGTCCCCGCTCCTGGACGAAGTCCGGGCCTCCGAGCCCGAGAACCGGAGGAAGCCAGGGAGAAAGAGCCCGCCCGCGAGCTCCTCCGCCACGCCGTCGCCACGCTCGCGCACCGCGGCGGCGAAGCGGCCCGCGGCGCGCCGCAAGTCCCCGAAGCCCTGAAGGTCGAAGAGAGGACGAAGACGCCGGGCGAGACCCCGCGCACTTCGGAGATCTCCTCGACGGAGAGACCTCAGGGCCTTCGGACCTTCTCCACGCCGGCGACCGGCTCGGCGAGCATGATGCTGGAAAGGGTCTCCCTCGCGGCGATCGTGATCGACGCCCCGTCGGGGGAGATTCCGAACGACTCGGCGGGGACGGCCGGGTCGAAGCCTGCCAGCTTGCGACGCGAGCTGGTCGTATCCTGGCCAGGAACGACGTCCTGGACGAAGACGCCCGCCCCTCCCTGATCGTCGAGGCCGAGGAACGCGAGGCGCCCGTCGGGCATCCACCGCAAACGGCCGACCTCCGCTCCCGCCGACGCGTCGACGACCCCGAAGGAGATCGCAAAGACCTCAGCGCCGTCGGCTATCCTGACGACGCGGACCGCTCTCTGGCCTGCCCCGAAGCCCACGCGGAACGCGACGAACCGGCCGTCGGGAGAAACCTCCGGCAGTTGCAGCGTCAGGCCGCGCGCGAGAATCTCCGCGCCGGACCCGTCCGACCGGGACCGCCAGATCCCTTCCTGGCCCCGGTGCAGGGAGCCCCAGAGGAGAGTCGACCCGTCCGGCGTCAGGACCGGGTTCTCGGCCTCCAATCCCCCGCGCGACAGGAGCTGGGCACCGGTGCCGTCGACGGCCGACGTCCAGATCTCGAACCGTCCCGTCCGATCGGAGCTCCAGAGGATCCGGCGACCGTCGGGGCTGAAGGACGGGTCCCAGTCCTGCGCGGCGTCGTCGGTCACGCGCCGGAGGGCGCCGGTCTCCTTCGAGATCATCCAGAGGTCGAGCTGGCCCGACCGGTCGGACGAGAAGAGGATCCACTTCCCGTCCGGCGAGTAGACGGGTTGCCGGTCCGTCGACGTCCCGTGGGTCAGCCAGCGGACCGGGGCGTCGCCGGACACCGGAATCTCGCGAAGGCTCGCGCGCGTCGTGACCGACTCGAAGACGACGCGTCCGTCCCCGAGGACGTCGAGCGTGTAGCCTGCGGCTGGCCACCACGCGATGGCCTCGCTTCGGCCTCCCGTCGCCGGCATTCGGATCATGTGGAGGCCGACCGTTCGCGCGTGCGGAACGCTCCCGTCGAAGATGCCCGCGAGGAGGCTCCGCCCCGTCCTCAGCCAGGCGACCGACGTCGGCTGGCGCGCAGCGTGGGGAAGCGCGATGCGTCGGACGCGCCCGTCGCGCGAGACGAGGACGACGGAACCCGGGACTCCGCTCTGGGCGCTCCCCGCCTCGGAGAGAGCGATCAGCGTGCCGTCCGGGGAGAAGCGCGGGTTCGACACGATGGTCGTGAAGCGGGCCAGCTCCCGTTCGTTCCCTCCGGCGAGGGGTGCGACGAGGAGAGCCGATGACCGGTCGTCTGACCGCAGGAGACGGAGGAACCCGACCTCGGTCCCGTCGGGCGACACGTCTCCCGCCTCGGCCCTGCTGAAGAGGCGCCGCTCTTCGCCCCCTACGACCGGGACCCTCCAGATCGAGGGCCCGTCCTTCTCGTCCGTTCGCGTGAAGAGGATCGACTGGCCGTCCGGGAAGAACCTCGGTTCCGAGTCCGCCGGACCGTTCGTCAGGGCCGTCTCGCCCTCGCCCCGGATCTGCTTCAGCCAGATACGAGGCCGGCCACCCCGGCGCGATGAGAACGCGACGAGCTGGCCGTCGGGAGAGGCCGCTGGCGAGGAGTCGGCTCCCGAGTGGGTCAGCGCGCGGAGGACCGCCGGGGCCGGTGCAGGGCGCTCGCCGAGCCTGGCCATGAGGAGCGCACCCAGAAGGGCCCCGGCCACGAGCGTCGCCATCGGTACCATCGCGCGCTGGAGGCTCGCGGCGAAGCGCCAGGGTACGAGCCCGGCGAGCAGCCCCGGGCCCGCCGAGAGAGAGATGCCGGAGAGCGACTCGAGCGCGAACGCGAGATCCCGCGCCGACTGGAACCGCGCCGCCTTCTGCTTCTCGAGACACCGGCGGACGATCCGGTCCAGCTGCGGCGCGACGCCCCGCCGGACCGACGAGAGGTCGGGAGGCTCTTCTCGCACGATCGCGGCCATCGTCTCCGCCGCCGAGCCGGCGCGGAACGCACGCTGGCCCGCGAGCATCTCGTAGAGACAGGCCCCGGTCGCGAAGACGTCGGCCCTCCCGTCGATGACCTCGCCGCGCACCTGCTCCGGAGCCATGTAGCCGACCGTGCCGACCACGACGTCGGAGCCCGTCTGAGCGGCCAGCCCGGGTTCGCCTCCGTTCGCCGGCGACTCTGGAGAGAGGAGCTTCGCGAGGCCGAAGTCGAGGATCTTGGCGTGACCGTCGGCCGTCAGGAAAATGTTCTCGGGCTTCAGGTCGCGGTGGACGATCCCCTTCTCGTGCGCGGCGCCGAGCCCCCGGGCGACCTGCACCGCAATCTCCACGGCGTGCTGCGGCGAAAGGGGTCCGCGCAGGAGCCTCTCGCGGAGAGTCTCCCCCTCGAGCAGCTCCGAGACGAGGTAGGGAGCGCCGTCCTGGCTGCCGACGTCGTAGAGGACGACGACGTTCGGGTGGTTCAGGGCGCCAGCGGCGCGCGCTTCCCGTTCGAACCTCTGGAACCGTTCCGCGTCCCCGTGCGCGGCTTCCGGGAGGACCTTGAGTGCGACATCCCTTCCGAGGCGCGTGTCGCGCGCACGAAAGACCTCTCCCATGCCGCCGCGTCCGATCAGCGCGACGACCTCGTAGGGTCCGAGCCTGGAGCCGGTGACCAGCCTCACTCCGCAACGCCTCCGAGAACCCGGGGCCATCGGCGGGCTCCCTCGAAAAACCCGCGGACACACGCCCCGAGGTCAGGTCCTGCCGTTCCACTATAGGTCCGGTCGCGCTCTTTTCCTGCAACCAGTTTCCCCTGACGCCCGTAGGACGAGGGCGGAGGATCAGATGACCGACCGGCGCCGCCGTCCCGTCACGCTCTTCGCGGCCTGCCTCTTCCTGTCCCTTCCCCGCTTCGCCCACGCCTCGTCCGACGTCGTCTTCGCGACGTCCGTCGACAGCCCCTCCCAGGCGCGCAAGGCGAGC
>CALBDV010000209.1 GCA_937927565.1 uncultured Holophagales bacterium | reverse complement strand
GGGCACTGAATGAGCCCCTGCGCCCAGAGGCAGCCTCCGCAGGCGGGAAGGGGCGAGCCCGAGCAGTCCTGCCGGTTGTCGTCGGCCATCTCGCAGGTGTTGCAGGAGGCGCACGGGGAGAAGTCGAACGACTGGAGGCGCCGTCTCAGCTCGACGTATGAGGCGTCGTTCCAGAGGTGGGCGAGGCTCCGTTCCCGGAGGTTCCCGACGCCGTAGGCGTAGGAATGCCGGAGGCGCTCCCCCAGGTAGTAGTCGTGCTCGTAGAGGAGCGCGAGGCAGGGGCTCACGGTCCCGTCCCAGCGAACGGAGGTCGTGCCGCGCTCGACGAAGGGGCAGAAGTTCCGGCCCCTCGCGACGGAGAGCCGGGTACGCACGTCGGCCGGCCCCTCCTTGATCACCTCCGCGAGCGCCTGCCGGACCGGCTCCGAAGACTCGAGACGCGGCAAGAGGATCGCCGGGCGTTCCGGCGTGTCGCCGTCGCCGGGGGCCAGTCCCTCGTCGTAGAGCACCTCGTGCTTCAGGTCGTCGGTGTAGGCGAGGACGTTCGTCACGAGGAGCCGGTCCATACCGGCCTCGCGGCCGAGGCGGACGACGGCGGGAAGCTCCGCGATGTTCCGCCTCATGGCGACGAAGGCGATCCCGAGGCGCGGGGCGAGGAGGGGCTCCTCGTCGCGCAGCCGGCGGAACGCGGCGAGGTTCTCGAGGATCTCCGGAAGGGCGTCTCCGATGCGCACGTCGCGGTACGCCGCGGGTGTTGCCCCGTCGACGGAGACCCAGAGGCGGTGAAGGCCCAGCGAGACCAGGGCGCGGCGGACCTCGTCCGTGAGGAGGATGCCGTTCGTGATCATCTCGACCGAGGCGCCGGCGTGCCGCGCGCCCTCGATCATCGAGAGGATTCGCGGGTGGGCGAGGGGCTCGCCGAACCCCCCAAAGAAGACTGACGGGCGCCTCGCGAAGGACGCGAAGCCCTGGAGGACTGCGCCGAACGTCTCCTCCGACATGAAGCCCGACTGGGCGCTCCAGATGTTTCTCACGCAGGTCCGGCAGGCGAGGTTGCAAGCGTTCGTCGGCTCCACGTAGACCCGCGCGAGCTCGCCGACGGGCCGGCGTGCGACCCAGAGCGGGTCGCCCGTCTCGATCCGGAGCGCGTCGCCCGGCCGGAGGCCGAGCTGCCGGGCGTCGGAGGGGTCGACGACGAGGCGCCCCTCGGCGTCGACCCGGAACGAGAGGGTCCGGGAGGTCTCGCTCAAACCCGCGTTTCGCCTCGCGTCGAAACCATGGAGACGGCCCTCCCTCGAATCAGAGTACGGCGTTGAAGAGGAAACCGACGAGGAGAATTCCGGTCCCGACGACGCCCACGAAGACCGCGATGAGCCGCGGCGTGAGGACCTTCCGGAGGATGACCATCTCGGGGAGAGAGAGGGCGATGACCGACATCATGAATGCGAGGACGGTTCCCAGCGCGGCTCCCTTGCCGAGGAGCGCCTGGACCACGGGGAGGATGCCGGCGGCGTTCGAGTACATCGGGATGCCGATGAGGACCGCGAGGGGCACCGACCACCAGGCCCCCTTGCCCATGATCGACGCCATGAAGTTCTGAGGGACCCATCCGTGGATCCCCGCGCCGACGGCAATGCCGGCGAGGACGTAGATCCAGACCTTCCCGACGATCTCGCGGATCTCGTCGCGTCCGATCTCGAGCCGGCGCTCCCAGCCGATCTTCTCCTCGACGAAGGCCGCTCCGGGACCCCGCATCTTGTAGACCCACGGCTCGACCCACGCCTCGAGCTTCAGCTTTCCGATCACCCAGCCCGAGGTGAATGCGATGAGGAGACCGGTGCCGAGGTAGAGTCCGGCGACCTTCCAGCCGAAGAGGCCGAAGAGGAGGGCGAGGGCGATCTCGTTGACCATCGGTGCGGCGACGAGGAACGAGAACGTGACGCCGAGGGGGACACCGGCCGTCACGAACCCGATGAACATCGGGACCGCCGAGCAGGAGCAGAACGGAGTGACGATGCCCAGGAGCGACGCGAGGACGTTTCCCGCCGTTTCGCGCCGTCCCGCGAGGAGGCTGCGCGTCTTCTCCGGCGTGAAGAAGCTCCTCAGGATGCCGACGACGAAGACGACGAGGGTCAGGAGCAGGAGGACTTTCGGGACCTCGAAGACGAAGAACTCGACCGCGGAGGCCAGGTGCGTGCCGGGCGTCAGGCGAAGGAGGCCGTAGGTGAAGAGCTTCGAGAAAGCGCCGTTGAACGCATAGGCGCCGGCCCAGGCGGCCAGTGCCAGCAGGTGAAGGAGGACCGTTCGCGGACTCAGGGCGGGGGCGGGATCCGGCGCGGCTGCTGGCGCCAGCGCGATCTCGTCGGTGTCCGGTTCCCGGGCCGACACCGGAAGGGGGCAGGCGCTGCTCATCGCCCGGTCGAGGCCTGCTCGAGCCCCAGCTCGACCGAAACGAGCGGTACGAGGACGTCGCGGATCTCGTCCCTCACGCGACGGAAGAGGGGGAGCGCGTCGTCCCCCTCGCCCGCGTGAGCCGGATCCTCGAAGGCGTGATGGACGGTCTTCTTCGCCCCGGGGAAGTACGGGCACGCTTCCCGGGCCGAGTCGCAGACGGTGACGACGAGGTCGAACGGGAGCGCCCGCAGCGTATCGACGGACTTGCTCGTGTGAGACGAGAGATCGACGCCAGCCTCGCCCATGACCTGGATCGCGCGCGGATGGACGAAGGAGGGTTTCGTGCCGGCGGAGTGGACCTCGACGCGATCGCCGAGGAGGTGGCGGACCCACCCTTCTCCCATCTGGGAGCGGCAGGAGTTGCCCGTGCAGAGGATTAGGACGCGAGGCTTCGACATTCTTCTTCCTTCGGTGAATCGGCGCCGGAGGCGAGGTCGGAGAGACGCTCGGGGCCGACCGGCGGCTCGGCGAGCCAGGGGAGGACCGTGACGCGGGGCGAAAGGTCGCGGCGGACGCGCTCGACGTGGGTCCGCTCGAGGGCGGCGCGCGCGGAGAGGACCGGGTCGGTGGGAGCGGCCGCCGCGAGGCTCCGGTTGAGGACCCAGGCCCAGGGCTCGATCCCGGCACGCCTGAGGTCGGACTGGAGGCGCTCGGCTTCCTGGACGGGCGTCGTCTCGGGGAGCGCCACGACGAGCACCTTCGTGTAGGCCGGGTCCTGGAGACGCATCAGGGGCGTCACGACCCGCCCGGGGCCCTTCGCGGCCGTTCGCATGACGTCCCGGTGGTAGGAGCCCGTCGCGTCGAGGAGGAGCAGCGTGTGGCCCGTGGGTGCGGTGTCGAGGACGACGAAGCCACGCTTGGCTTCGGCGACCGTACGGGAGAACGCCTGGAAGACGGCGATCTCCTGCGTGCAGGGAGAGCGGAGGTCCTCCTCGAGGAGGGCGCGGGCATCGGCGTCGAGGCCGGCCCCCGATGTCTCGAGGACGTGCGCGACGTAGGCGTCCGTCGCCGCGACCGGGTCGATCCGGCTCACCCGGAGCCCGTCGAGGCCGTCGCCGATCGTCGCCAGGACGTGCGCGGCCGGGTCTGTGGTCGTGAGGTGGACCTTCTGGCCGCGCCGCGCGAGCGTGACGGCGACGGCGGCGGCGACGGTCGTCTTACCGACGCCTCCCTTGCCCATCACCATGACGAGGCCGTGCCCCGAGGCGACGAGCTCGTCGACGAGGCGCGTGAGACCCTGGCCCGGGAGCGGAGGGGCCGACGCGGACTCTCCAGCTCCGGGAACGGAGGCCGGTGGGACTCCCGACGCGAACGACCGCAACGCCTCGACGCCGACGAGGTCGTGGCCGACGAGCGGGACTTCGTCGTGCGGGAAGGCGCGAAGGCTCTCGGGGAGGGCCGCGAGCGCCCGGGCGCTCTGCGCGGCGTAGGCGGACGCGAGCGGGTCGCTGCCCGCGGAAGGGCGGAAGACGCCGTTCACGACGAGTCGCTGCCCCGCGATCCGGAGCGCGAGGAGCTCGCCGCTCGTCCGATCGGCCTCGGCGATGGCGCTCGTCTCGGGCCGGGTGACGAGAACGACCGTGGCGAGTGAGGCGTCCTCGAGCGCGGCAACGGCCGAGGCGTAGAGCGCGCGTTGGCCGCCGAGGGCAGAGAGGGGGCCGATGCAGGTGGTCCCGGTCTGGTTCGTCGCGAGGAATCCTTCCCAGGCCGAGGGGAGCGCGAGGAGGCGCAGCGTGTGCCCGGTCGGGGCGGTGTCGAGGATGACGTGGTCGTACGCGGAGGCGCCGGAGTCGGCGAGGAGGCGCGCGAACTCGTCGAACGCGGCGATCTCGACCGTGCAGGCGCCGGAGAGCTGCTCTTCCATCTGTGTGACCGCCGCCTCGGGGAGGAGCGTGCGGTAAGGGCCGACGACGCGCTCGCGGTACGCCTTCGCGGAGGTCTCGGGGTCGATGTTGAATGCGTGGAGCCGCGGGACGCCGGGCACCTCACGCGGCTCGCCGGAGAGACCGACGCCGAGGACCTCGTCGAGGTTCGAGGCGGGGTCGGTGCTGACGAGGAGCACGCGGGCGCCGCGGTCGGCCAGCGCCACCGCGCTCGCGCAGGCGAGCGAGGTCTTCCCGACGCCCCCTTTTCCGGTGAAGAGGAGGAAGCGCGAGGGCGATTCGAGGAAACCGAGTCGCCCCGTGCGCGCGCTGCCGGCGTCAGCAGCAGCCCGAACCATCGTCGGGGCCGCAGCAGGAGGCCGTCGGGAGCGAGAGGGTCGGCAGAGAGGCGTCCGCCGTTTCGGCCGCGGCGTAGGCGAGGCCCGTCCAGGCCGCCAGCTCGTCGCGCGAGGGGTAGCGGCCCTGGCTCGCGAGCGCTCCGTCGACGAGGACGACGGGAAGGGCATCGGGACCGGGACCCTTCAGGACCTCGAGGACGGCGGGGCTCAGCGTGAACGCCAGCGGCTCTTGCGCGAGGTTGAAGCGCGCCACCTCGACGCCGTTCTGAGCGAGCCAGGCGAGGTCGCCGGCGAAGCGGGGGAGGGCAGGGTCGACGACGGGTCCGCAGACTCCGGTCGAGCAGCACATGGGAGGGTCATAGACGTCGATTCGGGACATGGGGGCTCCTCGGTCCATAAAGGTCAGGGTGCTGGAACGGCCGTCGTCATCCTGCGGTTCGCGTGCTCGTCCATGTGGCGGTCGCCCGCGGCACGAACGGCCCGGGCCAGCGTGACGGCGGCGCGGACTTCGTCGAGACTCACGCCGAGCTCGAGCGCCTTCTTGTAGTGGAAGTCGAAGCATGGCTGGCAATGGCCTGCGGTCGCCGCGGCGATTCCAACCAGCTCCGTAGTGCGAGGGTCGAGGGCGTCAGCCATGGTGGGCCTCCTGGGTTGGCCTTGGGCGGGGGATGTCGGCGCGGCGCGTTGTCACGCGGCTGCAGGTCCTTTCCCGGCCGTCGGGGCGAAGTACCGCCGCTGGAACCAGAACGCGACGTTGACGAGGCCGATCATCACCGGCACCTCGACGAGCGGGCCGATGACAGCCGCGAAGGCGGCCCCGGAATTGATCCCGAAGACGGCAACGGCGACGGCGATCGCGAGCTCGAAGTTGTTGCTCGCCGCCGTGAAGGCGAGGGTCGTCGTCTTGCTGTAGTCGGCGCCGATCCTCCTGCCCATCCAGAACGAGACGACGAACATCAGGACGAAGTAGACGACGAGCGGGATC
>CALBDV010000208.1 GCA_937927565.1 uncultured Holophagales bacterium | reverse complement strand
TCTGGCATCAGCGGCGAGCGTAGCGAGTCCGCTGCATGCCGGGGTTAGGCTGCTCCGCGACGACGACGAACGATCAGCAGCCCGACGCCGAAGACGAGCCAGAGGATGACTGCCAGGAACACGCTCGTGACACCGGCAAGCCAGTGAGCGATGCCTTCAAGACCTGCGAAGTCCCAATAGTAGAAGTGTAGGCGCTCGAGAGACGGCCGGTTCGCGGCGCCCAGCCCGAAGGTGGCCTCGTAGTAAGGGTAGTGGTCATTCGAGGCTTCCCCGCCCGTTAGCGCGGCCAGAGCAATGCGGGTGCCCGCACGTGTTGTGGCGAGAACAAGGTGACCGTGTAGCTTACCTGGGTTCGGGTATTCCGACGAACCGGAGAGGAGCTTCCCGGCACTGCTGATGGCAGCGACAGTAGACGGCAACAAGAGAGGATCGACGGGTTCGGGCGACGCGGGGTACAGCCGACGACGTGCGAGCGCTGCAGGTAGACGCCCCCGCGGATCCTCGCCAGAGATACTGTTGGTCGTTGCCGCCGACTCAAGGAGGGCCGAGCGGCCAGACGAAATGCTGCCGTCCCAGGACATAGTCGTGAAACGTTCCACGGAAGCGATGTCGTCGACAAGCGCGTCGGAACTTGGGGGACATAGCCAGTAGCCCCAGTACAGGCGCGAGACCGCGAGGCCGACAGCTATCCCGACGTACGGGATCAGCAGGGCGATCATCAAGTAGCGACGGATGGTCATGAAAGCAGCCTAACGTCTGGCATCAGCGGCGAGCGTAGCGAGTCCGCTGCATGCCGGGGTTAGGCGGCGCTGGTTCCGTGGCTACTGGTTCGCGTTGACACCGGAGGGTGTAGAGACCGGAGAAGGACCCACGGGTGGTGCAGGCCTGGGAGCGCGCCATCGCGACCGGTACTGAGGCCGCCAGACGTACCAGATGGAAACGGCACTGGCAGCGGTTATGAGAATGAAAGCATTGATGACCCACTGCGACCGATGGGTGGAGAAGAAGAAGTTCGACCCGACCATGAGGGGCCAGGCAGCGAGGACGGCCACAGCGCACCTGGTGGGCCAAGTGCGGTAAAGGACGAAGCCGACGGCCGTGGTGATCAGGAAGGCGAGACCGCAGAGCAGGACAAGAGCGGCGAAACCCGATGGCGGAGGGGGCGGGGCGGGGGCGTGGCCGCGCGGTCGGACGAGGCCGTTCAGCATGACGAAACCGCTTAGGAACACCCAGAGTGCGATGAGGTAGCGCATGGGATGCCGGGCCGTGGACATGGAGACACGCCTCATGTTGTGACGCCGCCTAACCGACATTAGACGGCTGGGGGGCGTCCAAATGGCACGAATTCGCAGTCTATTTCGGGGCCGACCCGCGGTGATAGACGTCGTTCGGAGCCGTGTATGCCGGGACAGCCACAAGAAATCGGCGCGGGACACGGCGATTCCCGCCGTCTATTCCGATTTCGGATGGCCCAGCTTAGACCGCTCGAAAGAGAATCCGTCCCGAAATGCGGTTGAGGGGTGTTCTGGGTCCAGAGGGACCCTGTTCCTTGTTGCCGGGTGCAAGGGAGGAAGGCAGGGGAAGGGCTGAGGGCGGTTGGCCGTGGCTCTGGTCGAAGAGGGGGCCGGAGAGGGCGAGCTGGGGCGGCTGCGGGTGATCGGCGGTTCGAGTGCGCCGGGTGCCCTGGGGAACCCCATGGCGAGACGGGCCGGAGTGGGGCCTGCGAAGCCGCGGCTTCCAAGGAACCGGTTGGGAAGGGCAGCGTTCTGCGTTCTTGTAAGTGACTGAAGAACAACGAGATAGGTGGGGGCGAAACTCGCTGGATTCGACACTCCGCGCCCTTCGGTGTCCGTGCCCGAATCGGTCTGCGTGTTTCGCCGGGGGGACCGGATTGGAATCTCAACTCCTGGTACGAGGGACCCGGGAACGAAACGACGGAAGTAGCCCGGAGGCCGGGAGAGGGCGGACCGGATCAGTGGGTCCCGTGACTAAGCTGCGCGAGACGCCCG
>CALBDV010000207.1 GCA_937927565.1 uncultured Holophagales bacterium | reverse complement strand
TGGCCGACGACCGAGAAGGCCGCGCAGGACGCTGTTGAAGAAGCGGATCTGGATCGCGGGGTCGTCGCGCTCGTACCAAAGATCGAAGAGCCGGATCATGAAAGTCGCCCACTCGTCCGGTGCGATGGTCAGGGGCCGCCGCGAGCGATCGCCGCTGAAGAAGCACGGAAGAATGTCGAACGAGAGCAGACGCTCGCCGGTGAAGAACGCGAAGAGGTCCTCCTCTCGTCCGAGGGACGCCTGCGTGAGCGTGGCGAGGACGCCCGGTTGAATGCCGGCATCCCTCAGCATCGAGATCGCCCTCATAGCCCGGTCGAAGCTGCCACGTCGACCGACTCTCCGGTGCAGGTCATGGATGTCCTTCGGGCCGTCCAAGCTCAAGCTGACGGAAACATCATGCAGGACGAAGAGCTCGATCCAGGCCGCGTCCAGCAGCGTACCGTTGCTCTGGACGCTGTGCCGAAGCTGCACGCCTGCGTCATTCGCTGCCTTCGTGGTTCGCGTCAAGGCGTTGAGAAAGAAGCGCCGGCCGACGAGGAGTAGCTCCCCACCATGCCAGATGAAGCTCACGTTGTAGCCGGCCGGAATCCCCCGAAGAAAGCCGAGGAGGGCGTTGACCGTCGCCGGTTCCATGACTCGGTGCTGGCCTCTGCGACGTGCCGTGTAATAGCAGTAGGTGCAGCGGAGGTTGCAGCCGGCCGAGATGGGCTTGAAGAGGATGGAGAGCGATCCCAATCTGTGCCCCCGGTAGGGAGTTCCTAGCTCTTCCAGTGGTTCGCGTGGTTCTCCCAGTCCTTGTCATAGACGGCACCGGACTCCTCGTCTATGGCTGCGATGAGCGTCGATGCGATCCGGTGTCCAGCGGAGGCCGGTGACGAACCGCGAGGGAGGGCAATGATCGTCTCCCGTTCACTAGGCGAATCGGATCCGCCCGGCTGAGGCCCTGTGGGTTCTGCTTTCCGCATGATGGTGTCTCCCTATCCGGAGTGGGCGCTCGTTCCTCGAATCATACGTCAGGGCAGCCGCACATCTGGGAAGGCACGAAGCCTGTTCCGGGCGGACT
>CALBDV010000206.1 GCA_937927565.1 uncultured Holophagales bacterium | reverse complement strand
CCCGCCGAGACCTTCAGCTGCACGCCGGCCCAGAGGCCGCGGACGCGGACCTCCTCGATCTTGTCCGTCTTCATCGTCTTCAGGCGCGCCTCGAGGTGGACGCCGAGCTCGGCCGCCCGTTCCACGAGCTTCTCGTCGACGAGGACGTCGAGGGCCTCGGAGGCGACCGCGCAGGCGAGCGGGTTTCCGCCGTAGGTGGAGCCGTGGATGCCGGGGGTGAAGACGTCCATCACGGCGTTGCTGGAGAGGAACGCGCTGACGGGGTAGAAGCCGCCCGAGAGGGCCTTGCCGATCGTGACGCCGTCGGGGCGGATCCCCTCGTGCTCGAAGGCGAAGAGCTTCCCGGTGCGGCCGAGGCCCGACTGGATCTCGTCGAGGACGAGGAGGCATTTGTGCCTGTCGGCCAGCTCGCGCAGCCCCTTGAGGTAGCCGTCGGGCGGGATGACGACGCCCCCCTCGCCCTGGATCGGCTCCACGAAGATCGCCGCGGTCTTCGGGTTGATCGCGGCCTCGACGGCGGCGACGGAACCGTACTCGACGATCCGGAAGCCGGGGGTGAAGGGACCGAAGCGGCTCGTCGAGTCGGGGTCGGTCGAGAAGCCGACGATCGTCGTCGTCCGGCCGTGGAAGTTCCCCTCGGCCACGATGATCTCGGCCTCGGCGTAGGGGATCCCCTTCACGTCGTAGCCCCACTTGCGCATCGCCTTGATCGCCGTCTCCACCGCCTCGGCGCCGCTGTTCATCAGGAGCGCCTTGTCGAAGCCGGTGAGGTTGCAGAGCTTCTCGAGGAGGGGCGGGAACTGGTCGTTGCGGAAGGCGCGGCTCGTCAGGGCGAGCGTGCGAGCCTGCCGGATCATCGCCTCGGCGATCCGCGGGTGGTTGTGCCCCTGGTTCACGGCGGAGTAGGCGGCGAGGAAGTCCATGTACCTCTTCCCGTCCACGTCGGTGAGCCAGACCCCCTCCCCCTTCGTGCAGACGACGTCGAGGGGGTGGTAGTTGTGGGCGCCGTAGCGGTTCTCCTGCTCGATGAAGGTCCCGGAAGCAAGGGTCGTCTCGGCCATCGTCCTCTCCCTGAGTGCGGGCCCGTCGAGGCCCGCGACGTTCTTCTTTGTCTTCACGGTCGCCGCCATCCGGCGGCGACGGTTTCTCGTCCGATCCTACCGAACCGGGACACCCCCCGTCCGACTCCGTGTTACTTTTGTCCTCCGCTCCCATGCCCGGACCCGGCGTCCTTCCCGTTTTCTCGCCGGAATCGATCCGGCTCGGGGCCGCCTTCCTCCTGGGGGCGGCGCTCCTCCTCGTCGCCGTGCGCGAAGCGAGGGGGCGCATCGTTCACCTCGTCCTCGTGTTCGGCGTCTCCGTCCTCCTCCGTGGAGTCGGAGCCCTCGCCCTTCTCGAGCTCCCGAGCGCGGCGCCCACCGTCCTCTTCCTCGCCCTTCTCCTTCAGGGGATCGCCTTCCTCGGCCTGGCGGCGGTCGTTCTCTTCGACCTGCTCCTCCCCCGAGCCCGGGTGAAGGTCCCGCGCATCGCGCGGGACCTCGCGGTCGGGCTCTCGTTCGTGGCCCTCCTGATCTGGCTCTTCTCGGTCCACCACGTCGACGTCACCGGGATCGTCGCGACCTCGGCGGTCGTCACGGCCGTCATCGGCTTCTCTCTCCAGGACACGCTCGCGAACGTGATGGGAGGGATCGCTCTCCAGCTCGAAGGGGCCGTCGAACCGGGAGACTGGGTGAAGTTCGGCGACACGTCCGGCCGCGTCCGCGAGACGGCCTGGCGGCACACGGCGGTCGAGACCCGCAACGGCGACACCCTCCTCGTCCCCAACAGCGTCCTCGTGAAGACGCCGCTTCTCCTTCTCGGGAAGGCCGGAGGGCGCAGGGCGCCGCTCGAGAGACGGTGGGTCTACTTCGGAGTCGACTACCGGACCTCGCCGGTCACCGTCCTCGAGACCGTGCGCGAGGCGCTGACGCGCGAGCCGATCCCGAACGTCGCCGTCGAACCCGTGCCGAGCGTCGTCCTGATGGACTTCCGGGAGAGCTGGGCCTCCTACGCCGTTCGCTACTGGCTGACCGACCTCCTCGTGGACGACCCGACCGATTCGGTCGTGAGGACGCGCATCGTCTTCGCCCTTCGGCGCGCCGGGATTTCCCTCTCCAGGCCGGCAACGGCGAACTTCGTCACGATAGAGGAAGAGGGGCACCGGAAACGCCAGGACAGGCGCGACGACGATTCCCGTCTCGCGGCGCTCGAGAGCGTCCCCCTCTTTGCGGCGTTGACCGCCGAGGAACGGGCGCGTCTCGCGCCGGGCCTCGTCCGTGCCCCCTTCGCCCCCGGGGAGGCGATGGTCGTCCAGGGGCGAGAAGTGCACGACCTCTACATCCTGACGCGCGGGGCGGGAGACGTCAGGATCGCCGTCCCCGACGCACCCCCGCGGATCGTCAGCCGCATTACCGCTCCCGACATCTTCGGCGAGATGGGGATGCTGACGGGCGAGCCGCGGCGCGCGACGGTGATCGCCGTCGGCGACGCGGAATGCTGGCGCCTCGGGAAGGAGAGGTTCCGGGAGGTTCTCCACGAGCGCCCCGCCATCGCGGAGGAAGTCTCGCGGATCCTCGCGGCGCGGCAGGTAGAGCTCGCGACGGCAACGGAGGGGCTCTCGGAGGAGTCGCGCCGCCACCGCATAGAGGCGGCGCACGAATCCCTCGTGACGAGGATCGAACGCTTCTTCGGCCTCGGCCTGCCTCTTCGGGGCCCCGAGAAGGACGGGAAATGAGAGAGACGAAGCTCTTCCTGGCGGGCGCGTGGGAAGACGGCGACGACGCGGCCGTCGTCCGCTCGCCGTGGGACGGATCGCCCGTCTCGCGCGTGGCGCGGGCGGGTCCGCCAGGCCTCGAACGGGCCGCGGTGGCCGCGGTGAAGGCGGCCCCGGCGACGGCCGCCCTCTCCGCCGAGAAGCGCGCGGCGATCCTCGAGTCCGCCCGCGCAGATCTTCTCGGGCGGAAGGAAGAGGTCGCCCGCGCGATCGTCGAAGAGGCCGGCAAACCCATCTCGCTCGCGCGCGGCGAGGTCGACCGGGCAGGAGACACGCTCCTCGCCGCGGCCCACGTCGCACGCTTTCCAGAGCTCATCGCGCGGGATCTCTCCGGCTTCGCGAGCGGCACGGGTCGGATCGCCCTGACGAAGCGCGTACCGGTCGGTCCGGTCCTCGCGATCACGCCCTTCAACTTCCCGCTGAACCTCGTAGCGCACAAGCTGGCCCCGGCGATTGCCGCCGGCTGCCCCGTCGTCCTCAAGCCGGCGAGCCAGACGCCGACGGCCGCGCTCCTCCTCGCCGCCTCGCTCCAGCGCGCGGGTCTTCCCGACGGGGCCCTCTCCGTCGTTCCTTCGCGGGCGGCCGACGCCGAGGCTCTCGTCTCCGACCCGCGCTTCGCGCTCCTCACTTTCACCGGGTCGGCCGAGGTCGGCTTCTCGCTCCGCCGAAAGGCCTGGGACCGGCGTGTCGCCCTCGAGCTCGGCGGAAACGCCGCGGTCATCGTCGAGCCCGACTGGGACGACTTGCCCGACGTGGCGCGCCGGATCGCGGCCGCGGCCTACGCCTGGGCGGGGCAGTCGTGCATCAGCGTCCAGCGGATCCTCGCCCACCGCGACGTGGCCGTGCGCCTGAGGGACCTCCTCGTCGCGGCGACGGAAGCCTTCCCGAAGGGGGACCCGTCCCTTCCCTCCACCCTCTGCGGGCCGATGATCGACACCGCCAACCGCGACCGCGTCCTGGAGTGGTTCGAATCCGCGAAGGCTGCGGGAGGAACGCTCCTGGCGGGAGGGACGGCGGAGGGTTCGGTGGTTCTCCCGACGCTGCTCGACGGCGTCCCGGACGAGGAGCCGATCGTCGCGGGCGAGCTCTTCGGCCCCGGCGCGGTCCTCTCGACGTACGACTCCTTCGACGAAGCGCTCGCCCGCGCGAACGCCTCGCGCTACGGTCTCCAGGCCGGCGTCTTCAGCCACGACGTGGCGAAGGTGCGTCGCGCGTGGGAGACGCTCGAGGTCGGGGCCGTCATCCAGGGGGACGTCCCGACCTGGCGCAGCGACCCGATGCCCTACGGCGGGGTCAAGGCGTCGGGCACGGGGCGCGAAGGGCCCGCCTCGGCGTTTCTCGAGATGACCGAGGAGCGGATGCTCGTTCTGCGCTGAGCCGGCGGCCGCGTCCCGGACGGCACGGAGCGCTCGGCGCCGCGGACATCGGCAGACGTGCCACGTTGGCTATGATGAAGGTCATGTCGGACGAGGTCGAGCCGGGGAGAGAGGAGGCGCCCTTCGTTGCGGACGGGCTTGCGGCGGGCGCCTACAACGAGGAGGGTGTCGACCTGACGCTCATCCGAATGTTCCTGAGGCTGACCCCGGCCGAACGCCTCGACGAGGCGAGCTCGTCCGCCAACGGGATCGAGGAGCTGCGGGCGCTCCAGGTCCCCGCGTCCCGATGACGTTCGACTTCCGGCGCGCGCTGACGGTGCTCGCGACGCACGAGGTGGAGTTCATCGTCGTCGGGGGGATCTCGGCGATTCTGCAAGGGGCGCCCGTCGTGACCCTCGACCTCGACATCGTGCACCGGCGTACCCCGGACAACGTCCGTCGCCTGCTTGCCGCGCTCCGGTCGATCGATGCCCGGTATCGGCACGATCCGCGGGGGCTTGTCCCCGAGGCGCAACATCTCCTCGGGCCGGGCCACAATCTCCTGCAGACGACCTGCGGTCCGCTCGACGCGCTCGGGGCGATCGACGAAGGCCTTTCCTACGACGACCTGCTCCCGGACAGCGAGGAGATGCGGGTCGGGCCCGACCTGACGGCCCGAGTGCTTTCCCTGCGTCGCCTCGTCGAGCTGAAGGCGGCTGCCGGCCGGCCGAAGGACGTCGCCGTGCTCCCGACGCTTCGGGCGACGCTCGTGGAGCTCGAGAGGACTCGGGACGCCTGAGCCCCTCCGGGCTCACCTCCCGACCCGCGTCCTCTCCGTTCCGCCCTCAGGTCGTCGTGCGCCGCAGCTCTCGGGCCACCGTCCCGGCGAGCCGGGCGAAGACCCGCTCCGACTCGGCCTCCTTGCGCTCGGCGGGGAGGGC
>CALBDV010000205.1 GCA_937927565.1 uncultured Holophagales bacterium | reverse complement strand
GTGTCGAAGACGATGGTGGCGGAGTTGGCGATCCGGGTGCCGGGGGCGAGGCCGCTCTTCGTCCCGACGGAGAAAGTCACCGACCCGTTCCCGCGTCCGGTTGCGTCGTCGGGCGGAAGGAAGCCGGCCATCGCGTCCTCGGGCAGATCGCCCGTCGACGGATCGAGTGTCCGGAAGGTCCAGCGGAGCCGTCCGGGGCCGCTCTCCCCGGCCGCGAGGTCGACCCACCAGGGGCGCAGGTCGCCGGGGCGCCAGTCCCGGATCGGGGTCCTCTCCCGGAAGGCCCGCGTCGCCTCGGGGGCGGACACCGTCGTGCTCGCCCAGCCGGCATCTCTGAGCTCCAGGGTGGAGGCGTCGAGGCTCGGGTCGAGATCGTCGGCGACGAAGACCTCCTGGGCCGGGGCGGAGGCGGTCGGGACGTTCTGGAACGCGACGACGTAGTCGATCCGGGAGCCGGCGCGGACGAGGTGGCGCGGGCCGTTGCCGGCCGTCGCGGCCTTCTCGTTCGGGTCTTCCGGCGTGCGCTGGTCGCTGTCCTTCTCGTCGAGGAGCTCCCGCAGCACCTCGGGCGGGAGGACGTCGCCGAAGTTCTTCTTGTAGTAGTACCACTTGTTCCGCGGCACCGGCTGGAACCAGTAGGGGTCGCTGTTGGGCTTGAGGTTCGCGACGTAGATCTCGCAGGCCTTCTTGCCCAGAAAGGCCGTCCACTTGGTCGCCTTGACGAAGGGTCGCAGCATGGGGACCGGGATCGAGAGGATCTCCAGGTCGGCGAGCGCCGAGTTCCCGAGGCCCTCGATGACCCCGAGTGTGTCGTTCTGCTCGCTGGCCTGGTTGGCGTCGTAGATTCCCTTCAACGAGTCGTAGACCGAGGTCGGCAACCCCGAATAGTCCATCTCGGTGTAGTTGATCGGTTCGGGCAGCTCCTTGACGTCCTTGAGGAACGAGTACCACGAGATCGTGAAGTCACCCCAGCCGGCGAGCGTTTTCGGCGGTCCCTTCGTCTCGAGCTTCATCTCCTTCCACGGCGTGTAGAGGTTCGCGCTGGTCGCGTAGCCGTCGCGGCTCGTCGTCGGCCAGCGGCCGGCGATCGGGTCGTACGGCGTCGCGCTGTCGCCGACGAAGCCTCCCGCGAATGGGGCGGCGCTCGAGCTGGCGCTCGTCGTGAAGGGGTTCGCTGCCGTTCCCGTCGTCGAGGTCACGTTCCCGTGCGCGTCGTAGGAGTAGGTCCGGGTCGGGGAGCCGGCGGGGTCGGTCAGGACCGCCGCGTTCCCCATCGCGTCGAAGTGGTAGGAGGAGGCGTTCCCGGTGGCGTCGACGGCGGCGAGGAGGCTCGCTCCGTGGTCGAAGCGGGCCGAGAGCGCCCCGGCGCCGTCGAGGACGGTCGCGGCGGCGCCGGCCGCGGCGACGGGGTCGTTGACGTAGCGGGAGGTGACGCCGTCCCGCGTCTCGGCCTCGAGGGAGCCCAGGGCGCCCCAGGCGTAGGCCGCGTTCCCGGCCGCACCGGCGACCTCGACGAGGCGTCCCTCGGCGTTCCAGGCGAAGGTCGTCGTCCCCCCGGGGGTCGTGCGCGAGGCCATGTTGCCGTCGGCGTCCCAGGTGTAGGTCGCCCCGCCGGCAGAGGTCAGCTGGTTCAGCGCGTTCACCGTGTACGGGACGACGACGCCGTTCGTATCGACCTCGACGCGGTTGCCCGCGGCGTCGTAGCGGTAGGTGGTGAGGACTCCGTTCGGCTCGCGTTCGCTCGCGAGACGGCCGAGGGCGTCCCAGGCGTAGGTGGCCGTCCCGTCGGGACGGGTCGCGGAGACGATCCGGCCCGCGGCGTCGTAGGCGTAGCCGTAGCTGGCCAGCGTCGAGCCTCCCGGACCGAGGTGTGAGACGCCGGTCACGCGCGAGGCGGCGTCCCACGTGTAGGCGGTGGCGGTCCCGTTGCCGCGCTCCTCGCGGGAGAGGCGACCGAGGCCGTCGTAGGTATAGGCGACGACGAGCTCGCCTCCGTTCCGCTCGACGCGGGTCGGCCGCCCGGCGGCGTCGTAGCGCCAGGCCAGGACGTAGCCGTCGTCGGAGGTCCGCCGCGTCATCCTGCCAACGCCGTCCCGCTCGTAGCGGAACCACTTGCCGGAGGGGTAGGAGATCTCCGTGAGGAACCCGCGGGCGTCGTGCACGAGGCGGGTGATGCCGGTCGCGTCGGTCGCGGTCTCGAGCCGCCCGGCGGCGTCGTAGCCGTACTCGACGACGGCCCCGCCGGGGAGGGTCTTCCGGGTGACCTGTCCGCGCGCGTTCCGCTCGTACCCGATCGCCTGCCCGCGCCTGTTCGTGTACGAGACGACGAGGCCGTTCGCGTCGCGAGCGAAGGCGGCGACGCTGCCGTCGGGCCAGGTGACGCCGGTGACCTTTCCCGCCGCGTTCCGCGCGAACGCGGACGGGTTGCCGATCGGGTCGGTCAGGGAACGTGCGAAGCGTCCGCCGGCGGACGGGTAGTCGTACGACTGGCGGGTCTCGCCTCCCCCCTCTTCGAGGAGTGCGGTCACCTCGCCCAGAGGCCCGTGCTCCAGAGCCGCGGCGCCGCCCGTGGGATCGAAGAACCCGGTGAGGTTCCCGTCGTCGTCCCAGGCGAGGCCGGTGGCGTTCCCGAGGGGATCGACCATCTCCCCGAGGCGTCCGGTCTCGTCGAGGGCGAGAGCGAGACCGCCCGCACCCGGCGCGAGCCCGGCGAGACGACCGCCCGCGGCGTCGCCGGGACCGACGACGATCCGGCCGTCCACGTCCCGCGCGAACGAGGTCCCCGGGCCGGTGTCGCGCCGCTGGCCGACGAGCCGGCCAGCGGCGTCGTACTCGTAGTAGACGTGGCTGCCGTCGGGGAAGGCGATCGACGTGAGCGCGTTCTCGTCGGGGGCGGATTCCTCGTAGCCGTACCGCGTGACGCGCCCGCCCGGCTGAGTCACCTGGACGAGGCGGCGGTCCTCGCCGTCGTAGGCGTACGTCGTGGCCGCACCGGCGTGGTCGACGAGCCGGACGAGGCGGCCCGAGGGGGCGTACTGGAACGCGAGCCGGTCGCCGTTCGTGTGGGCGACCTCGACGAGGTGGCCTGCGGCGTCCCACGTCGCTTCGAGCCGGTTCCCGACCGGGTCGGCGATCGAGGAGAGGAGGCCGTCGGATCGGAATCGCAGGACGACGCCGTTTCGTTCGACGATCCGGGCCGTCGCCCCTTCGACGACGAGGGTCCCGTGGTCGCCCGGCAGGGCCCGGAACGCCCCGTCCGGGAGAAGCCGGAACCGGCGGAGGTCGCCGTCGTTCGAGCGGACCTCGCGGTCTCCGTTCGACAGGACATGGAGGCGCTTGTCGTACGTGTGGGTCCATCCGACGCCGAGCGCGCCGATGGACGCGCGGGCCAGCGGCCCGTTCCCGAACGACCGGCCGAAGGTGAGGGGCATCCCGGGCGCCGGGCAGGCCGCGTCGACCCCGGAGGCGAGGGAGGAGAGCGGGCCGGTCTCGAGGGCGCGGTCGATCGTCACGCCGAGGAGAGCGCCGGGATCGGTGATCGGGCGGCCGATGTCGGAGAGGTAGCTCGCGTCGGAGCGGAGCCGGGCGACGTAGTCGCCCCACGTGGGGCCGACGGCCTGCCGGATCAGAGGGAAGACCCTCGCCCACGCGCTCGGCGAGACCCCTTCGGGACGGAGCGAGGCCTCGAGCCCGGTCCAGTCGATCGGCCGGGCCATCGCTTCCTCGGTGAGGCGGGTGAGGACGATCCGGAACGGAGCGTGCGCCGGCCCCTCGGGGAGGACCTGGAACGTCGCCCGGCCGCGGGCGCCGGGCGGGAGGGTCCCGGCGGAGCCAAGCGAAGCCGGGTCGATCGCGAGGAAGCGGATCGGCTCGTGTCCCCATCCTTCGCGAGAGCTCCGGCGAAGCGGGGCGCCCTGCTGCGAGGAGACGACGAGGAGCGGGGCCGGGGCGTCGACGTTTCCGTCGTTCCACCACGTGACGACGCCGGTAGCGGGGCGCCCGACCCGGACGGCGTCGGCGAGCGAGAGCTGAGCGACCACGGCGGGCGGAAGGCCGGCGACGATCTCGAAGCCTCCGGGGAGGCAGTGGCTCTCGTCGTCGGGCCAGATGACGCAGGCGTCGCACCGCTGCGGGGGGAGCCCGCCGAGCTCGAGGCTCGCGGTGAGGAGAGTGGAGGTCCGCGATGCGGGGACGGCCGAACGGAGAGCGATGCCGGCGTTCCTCAGCTCGACGCGGACTCCTTCCTCGAAGCCGACGCCGTTCACCTGCATCGTGACGCGTCCCGTGTTCCCGCCGGAGGCGGGAGAGACGGAAGAGACGCCCCGGTCCGCGCCGCCGACCGAGATCGTGAAGGGGACCTCGCCGGCCGTGGAGAGGACGGTGAGGTACCAGTCGCCCGGCAGGGGCGCGGCGACCAGGACCTCCCGCGACGTTTCGTCGCCGGCTCCGCCCTCGACGTCGAAGAGCGTCGCCAGGGGGAGCTGCCGGCTCCGGACGAGGAGGCGGAAGGCGCCGGTGCCGGAGGCCGCCTCGACCCGTACGACGAGGTTTCCGACCTGCCCGGCGGCGAGGGTCGCGACGAAGTCGGCGAACCCGCCGGAGGGAGCCGTACCGGTCTTCGTCTCGCCGACGGCGATCGGCGTCGCCGTGCGGCCCGGGATCAGGCTTCCCCCGTCGGACTCGTCGGCGCCGAGGTCGGGGAGAAGGCCCGCCGGGCGCGGACGGGGCTCTCCGTCGAGGTCGTCGGCAACAGCCGTGACGACGCCCTGCGCGAGGGCGGCGGAGGTGGCGCCGACGTGATACCCGTCGGCTTCGAACGCGGCGGAGCCGGCGATCAGACCGTGCTGCGTCACGCTCCCCGACGTGGGCGTCGGAACGGCATCCCAGAGGGTGTTCGTCAACGTCACGGTCGAGGTGGCATCGGCGATCACGCCCCTCGGGCTCGCCGCGAAGATCGTGTTCGCGAGCGTCGCCGTGCTTCCGCTCTCCACGACGACCGCCGTGTCCGCGGACCTGGCCAGAGTCGTGTGGATCGCCGTGAGCGTGGAGGCAGCGGTGATCTCCAGTGCCCTCCCGTAGCCGTCGAGGAAGGCGGTGTTGCGCAGGGTGAGGGTCGAGGCCATGGTCCGTATCCTGTTGCTGCCTGCGACCCGAGACCGTTCGAGGAGGAGCGTCCCCAGGTTCTGCACCGTCACGGTCGGGTCGTTGAACCCGCCGTCGCGAAGGAGCGCGCCCCGGAGCTCTCCCGTGCCGCCGTCGAAGACGAGGGTCCAGCGGCTCCCCCGGAACGTGACGGGGCTCGCCGCCGTCCCGTTCGTCACGAGGCGTCCCTGCACGAAGGCGC
>CALBDV010000204.1 GCA_937927565.1 uncultured Holophagales bacterium | reverse complement strand
GGCCCTCGGGCTGAAGGCGACGTTCCGCAACCTCACCACCGTACGGGCCATCGCCTCCAGGCTTTCGGCCTGACCCGCGGGCGCGAAGGCGCGAGATCCAGGTGAGCCTGTTCGCGAGCGGCTCGCGCAGCCGGCCGAGTCCACGAAAAAGCGCCCCGGGTGGGGCGCTAACTCGTTTAGATTGAATGGTGGAGCTGAGGAGGATCGAACTCCCGACCTCTAGAGTGCGATGCGGATTTTGGCCCCCGGCGCCACGCGGAGCCACCGGGAGCCCCGCGCACACAGGAGGCGCTCTACGGACCCTAAGCCATTCACTTACAGCACTTTTCACGGATGAACACAAGGCGCCACAGGGAGCCTCCGAGAGCCTGCGAGACACCGATGGGTCTCACGGATGTGGACAAAAGTGTGGACACTGAGGGTCAGCGCACCATCTCCCTCGCTCCACCCAACAGCGTCCCGTCCAGCCCGCAGACCGCCAGTCAAACCCCAGGCTAGACTCATCTTTCTTCCTACCCCGGTGCCGAGGAGCTCTGCATGCAGCGGACCTGTCCCCACTGCCGCGACCTCATCACCTGTTCGTCGTGCCGCGGGTCCGGTGCCCCGAGCAAGCCCTCTGAACGCATCGGCTCGCTCGTGGCGTACCCGCTGCACTGCATCATGTGCGACGGTTTGGGAGTCCTCAGGAACCACGCCTGCGCCGACGTCTACGACCGGTTCGAGAGCTCGGCCGAAGTCGCTCAGCTCGACACCCTCCTCGCTCATCCGGACATCGCACTGCCCTCCCGCCGCGACGTACGTATTCGTCTCATCCCTGGCACGTGGGTTCCCGAAGGCGCTCGCATCAACCCGGTATTCGGCCATCACGCCTTCCCCATCGCTTCGACTGCGGGTCGCCGGCTCGAAGGCATCGACAAGGTACCCCCCTTCGACCGCACCGACACCGTCTTCTTCAACACCCTGTGCTCCGCCGAACTCGTCTACTCTGAGCGCGCCGAGCACCGTCTCAACCTGTCCTGCGACGTTGACTTCGACGGGTATCGCACGCGCGCGCGCGGCGCTCTCACCGACATTCTCCGCGTCACGTCAACCGTCACCTTGCACCGCGTCTTCAGCGGCCTCGCACTCGGCTGCTAGTCCGATCGTCCACTGAGCGTCACGGAGTTCCCGTTCGCTGTCGGCATGACGCTTCCACCCGTCCCCCGGATACCCTCGACCTTCCGGACTGTGGTTCGCTCCCTTCCAGCCCCGACTTCGCCGCTTTCGAGGAGGAGATGGACAAGCACTTCTGTCCCCACTGCTCAAGCGAGATAACCTGCCAGGACTGTTTCGGTGTCGGTACGAGCCTGGAATGGCACTACACGAACGTGCCAGGCGCCGATTCCTCCCTCCGCGTCGACGGACTCTGCACGGCGTGCGCTGGCTTCGGCTCGAGGAGGGACCATCTCTGCGCGAGAGTTACGGACTGGTTCGTCACGCCGTCGCAGATGTCTTCCCTCCGGGACCTGATCGAGAACCCCGGCTATTCGCTCCCGGGCCAGAGGACGATCGACGTCCTCTCGTCCCACCAGCCGCTGGCTCGCGCCGACGGCCTGCCCGCGGTCATTCGTCTCGAGGCGCATCCCCGAGTCCCTCGGCCGGAGATCGGCTCGGC
>CALBDV010000203.1 GCA_937927565.1 uncultured Holophagales bacterium | reverse complement strand
CCAGGGATGCAAGCTCGCCGGCGTCGAGCCGTTCCGGTACTTCAAGGACGTCCTGCTGCGTGTCGCCACGCACCCGGCCTCGCGGATCGACGAGTTGACGCCGACGGGCTGGCAGGCGACCTTCGGCACCGCCGGCGGCTGACAGTCGTCGATTCCGACGACAACGACGAACCGTCCACCATCACCCAGATTTGCCGTCGCCCGCAAGGACGGCCTTCATCGGACGCTTACGGAGGGCCGTTGTCCGGCCCTATCCCGGACGCCTTCCTCCGGGCTCGGATCGCCTCGTGTTCCAGCGCCTCCAGCTTTCGCGGCATCGTGGCCGACTCGGAAGCCTGCAGGGTCGATTCCCGATTCAGGGTCGACATGGCTCCTCCTTCGGCGCCGGTCGGCGGGCATCCGCCGGGCGGCACCGGCCAGGCCTGTGTGCGAGGGATGTGCGGTAGGGGATTCCTCAGGCAGTCCGCGTGACCGGATCCTCCCGCTCCTGACTCTCGACCTGCACGAGGAAGTCACTGAACGGCTGCTGGGCGCCCTTGGCGAGATCCGGGTCGTGCGGGACGACGAAGCCCTGGCGCGACCCCGGCGCGGCGGTGGTGTTCTTCTTCGCGATCGCGTCCCACTCCTTCACGTAGTCGGCTGCCTTCCATGACGCGAATTCGCTGCCCGTCGAGGAACCGAGATGCTCCTTCCAGAGCTGTTCCCTGAACGCCTTGACGGACGTCGGGTCGTGCCACCCCGTGTTGGCCTCGGAATCGAACAGAAACCCTCTCGGATTGACGTTGGCCGACCCGATGCTCGCGAAGACGTCGTCGACGATGAGGACCTTGCTGTGCGGGTAGACCCGCATGCTCCCGAACGACGCGATCTTCCTGCTCTTTGCATCCGTCGGTGCCTTCGTGTTCTGCACCAGCGAATAGAGCCCGAGGTTCTTTCCAAGCGCCGTTCGGAGCGTCGTCAGCGTCTTGTGCTGAAGGAACAGACCGTGGAGCGTCAGCTCGTCGGCCTTACCTTCCTCCAGCTCTTCGGGCAGGATCGGGACCACGATGATCACCTGCAGCTTGCTGTTGGCCTTGAAGCGCCTGGCGATCCAATCGGCGAGCTCGACGACTCTGACGTACTGGTTCTCGATGTAGATGTACTCGTTGGCCAACGAGATCACCTTCTCGTACGATTCTTGACGTCGTCTCTGTCCGTCTTGAGGGTCAGCAGCGGAAGACTGCCCGTGATGCTGCTGCTCTGGGTCCGGTGAAGCTGGGCGACGGCGTTCCCCACCTTGCCGAGCGCGGCCTTCGACATCGTGAGCGCGGTGATCGGGAAAGGGTTGCTGATCTTGAAACTTCCGAGCTTGAACGCGTTCGCAGCGGCGACGAACGCCGTGAAGCGGGGCGCTTCGGCGTTCCAGCGTCCCACGAAATTCCTCTCGACGTCCTCGACGACAGGCCCTTCGACACGACAGAAGATGTCGTGTGCCCGCTGATCGTCCTTGTGCTCGGGTGTCGTGTGGTAGAAGTCGCTGATGTTGATCCCGCCGACGAAGCCGATCTGGCCGTCGATGACGATCACCTTCTGATGATGGGATCCCGGGAACACCTTGAGCGCCGGCTTGTCGGCCACCTTCAGCTTTCCCGACGTCAGCTTGACGAGTCCCCACGTGCCGGGGCTGTTCTCCAGGCCCGCGAGCTTGGCCTTCGTGAAGACGTCGATGAGCTGTTTCAGCTGCTTCTTCAGCAGCGCCTCCGCGAGGAAACCGTCGAACTCGGCCGGGTGCAGGCTGCAGAACATCTGGAACTGGTCCTTCGTCAGGCCCGCCTTCACCGCCTGGCTGACGAAGCCGTTGAACCCCTTCCACGCCCTCTGATGGTGCGAGTTGTCGAGAACGGAATCGAAATCGGACGTGATGATCCTGACGCGAACCTTGCTCTCCTTTGCCACCTTGAGCATCAGTCCCTGCCAGTCCTTGACCTTCAGGCTGCTCTTCACCGTTGATGACAAGAGCGGCGTCGTCGGGTACATCGACCAGATGGCGCAGTAGATCGACTGCTTCGCGGCCGCCATCGCTTCCTCGACCGCGGTGAAGAACGCGGTGCCGTCGACGAGCGGCTCGATCCTGTTGCCCTGTCGGGACGGCGCCAGGAACATGAGGTCGTCAGCGGCATTCGCGGCCTGCAGGAAGAAGTCCTCGGGCTTCGTATCGCCCACTGTGTATCCCAACGCCTCGGCCGAGGCGCCTAGAGCTGCCGGCCTGTCTTCGGATCGTACCGGACCTCCACCGGGACGATCTGGTCGGTCGGCAGTATCTCGACCCACTGGTCATAGATCTCGTAGTTCCTGCCGACGTTCGCCCTGAAGCTCCCTTCCAGAGGGAAGAACCCGTGCTCGTACACGCGGTCGATCGGCGTCGCGGTCACGGTGTTCTCCTCGTCCACGAGGGCCGGATCGGACACCTCGTCCTGCTTCGGATACCTGGCGGTCCGGATGCCTTCGTCGTACTTGCGGCGAATCTTCTCCGCGAGGTCCATCAGCACGTCGATCATCTTCTGGCCGGCGAGCGGAGCGCCGTTGACGTCCCGTTCGTTCGAGTTGCTCGTGCGGTAGATCACATCGTCGGTGATCCCGTTCATCCCCTCCACGCCCTTCAGCCAGTTGATCGCTGCCAGCTCCTTGCCGGGACGGATCGGGATCACCGCCTTCACCCACGGGGCGTTCAGGAAGGCGTTCCGCATGTTGTCCCCGTCGAGCTGAAGCAGCCAGCCGAGCGAGCTCCCGAGCTTCGCGGGATCGGAGTCCTCGGTGATGAAGTAGTTGTCCCGTTCGAGGTCGTCGACGCCGCCCCACCCGACGGTGTTCGCGCTCATCACGCCGGGCGCGACGTTCGCGGTGGCCGATTGCATCCGTCGCAACAGCCCGTTGCGGAGCACGAGCGTTCCCAGGTTGCCCACGACCGCTCCGAGGTCGACCTGCGGCACCACCGTCGGCTGGAGCTGCTGCCGGCTTCGGTGGGTCCGGTGCCGCAACCACTCTGGTGCCACGAAGTACAGCATCTTCTCGACATCGAAGATCGCGTTCAAGAGCTCCGCGGCCACGTGCCGCGTCCGATCGTCCGGCATCTGAACGCCGTGGAGCAGCATGTCCTGGATGAGCTTGCGGTAGACGACGATGCGCTCCTCCTCGCGCAGCTCCTCGTGGTTCCTTGTCCTGATCCTGCTGGCGGCGGTGACACGCTCCTTGACGGTCTCCACGTAGGCCTTCTCGTGCGCGGCCTTCTCCGCTTCCTTGAAGCTCGCGAGGTTCTCCCTGTTCTTTGCGACGATCGCGTCGTTTGCGCCGGGCTGCGGCGACCAGTGCAGCACGAGCTTCAGCTGAAGGCTGTTCTGCCCCTGGAAGTCGGCCGTGTCCAGGTGGAGGACGAACGAAGCCTTCTCCCCGGCGTTCGTTATCGGCCCCTTGCGCGACACGGTGACCGGCTTGCCCTGCGGGTCGAACTCCGCGTTCGCCAGCTGGTAGCTCGCCTTCGGACAGACGAACTCCTGTGCGAAGTCCGCCTGGATCTTCTCGAGGCTGCCGAACCACTCCGAGTCGTCGGCCTCGACGCCGTCCACGTAGACCTCTCCTTCGTTGTCCGCGCCGGTGCCCTCGACCGAGACGAACGGGATCGTGACCATCTTCT
>CALBDV010000202.1 GCA_937927565.1 uncultured Holophagales bacterium | reverse complement strand
GCTTCGACGCGCGCTCTCCAGGGCGTGTCCGTACGGTTCCGGTTCGGCCGCGCCCTGCCAGGCACTCTTCTGAAATGAAGATGCCGCTCTTCCACCGACTCTCCTTCTACCTCGTGTGCTTCATCGAGTGGCTTGTCCTGGATTTCCGGTTCACCCGCCAGTCAGCTGCAACAGTCGAGAGGGGCGAGAGCCCGAGTAACGAAAGGAGCACCCCCATGAAAGTCATCACGATCAGCATCAAGTGCGGCGGCATGCAGCGGACCGAAACACTTCGGTTCAACGAGCATGAATACACTGAGGCTGAGGTCTACGCCGACGTCTGTCGGAACGCCACCCGCGCGATCGAGGACTGCCTCGACAACGTCGCCGACCTCGACGCCCACGTGCAGGGTCTGAACGTCCGGCTTCCGAAGTCCGCCTGAGGACCGAGATGAGCGGGCATCGCGTCACCGTGTCCCTCGACGGCGTCGCCACCGACTCGGCCTCGGTCGAGCTCGACGACGCCGCCGCCTTTCTGATGTACATCAACTTGAAGCGGACCCTCACCGAGGGCGCTCCCGCGAAGCGCAGGACGCGCCGCGGCTCGGCCTCAGCAACCGACGACGCGGTCGATTCGAACGCCGCGGGCGAGAACGACGAGGGCTGACGTGGCGACGCTCATCGGCGGTTGCATCACTCTCGCCTGCCTCCTCTTCGTCGTGAGCCTGCCGATCGGCGCGACGCCGTTCGGGAAGGCGACGCGGCGCTGGGCGTTCTTCTTCTTCCTCGCCGCGCTCGCCCCGTCGGTCTTCGTCTCCATCTTCCAGCAGACGACAGGCGGGACGTCTCTCTCGGCAGGGTCGCTCCTCGGAACCATCGGCTTTCTCGCGATCGTGTCGGTTATCGCCTACCTCGTCCTCGGCGCGAAGGGTCTCGTCGGCGGGAAGAGGAACGGTGCGTCCCGTGCCGGAAGTTCCCGAGGCGGATACCGCTACGACGACACAGGCCCCAACGACGACTGAAGGCCGCGATGGCGCTTCCTTTCGTTCTCGACGGACAGTTCGGAGGTTCCCTCAGCTACTCCGTGATCGCCGTCGCCTCGCTCCTCTCCTGGGGCGGGCTTCGGCGGCTCACGGGGAAGCGCGCCTTCGATTACGAGCGGAAGAAACGCCTTCCGGCCGAAACCGGCGAGCCCGAGCCTAATCCGGCAGCCGGCGTCCTTGCGCGCCTCGACGGTTCAGACAGCTTAACGGTCGGAACACATGGCTCGGGGACACCGGTCCGACTTCGCGTCGACGACATGCTTCGGTCGGCGCTCATCCTCGGGAGTTCCGGGGCGGGAAAGACCCGCGAAGTGATCTCCCTCGTCTGGGCGCTCGTCATGTCCATGATCCTCGGGCGACCGCTCGACATCGAAATCGTCGACATCAAGAACGAGACCGTCGACTTCATCGCGCAGCTGATCGGCGGTCTTCTCCTCGGGGCGTCCGAAGACGTGAAGGCGTGGCTCCGCCGCCATGTCCGGGTCTACACGTTCACCCGTGACCGCATTAGCCCGGTGTGTCCCTACGACAACCGCAACTCCCTATTCACTGACGCCTACACGGCGAGCTTCAGGACGGCGGTCACCGTCGACGCGGGCACCGCCGACTACACCGACAGCACGCGTCACGCCAGGGCGATGCTCGACCGCGTCTTCACCGATCTCCGTTGGCCGAGGAATGACAGCGCTGTCATCGCCTTCTACACCGACGAGCGCATCCGCGCCCTCATCGTCTCGCTCCTCCGAGACGGCCACCTTCGCGCCTACGTCCAGAGCGTCCCGATAACCGTCCCAAAGGCAACGGCCCTCGCTGTCTGCCGCCGGTTCCAGCAGGAGATGGCCGACCCGCAGATGCGCGCCGCGAAGGGCGTCCCCCCTGAGGATGTCGATCGGCTCCTCCCTAAGCTGG
>CALBDV010000201.1 GCA_937927565.1 uncultured Holophagales bacterium | reverse complement strand
TGCGGGACGGGCGGCATGCTCTCGGTCTCCGACGAGCACGTCCACGAGCTGAACCCCGACGCGACCCTCGTCCTCTTCGGCCAGGAGTACAACGACGAGTCGTACGCCGTCTGCGGCTCGGACATGCTCATCAAGGGGCAGTCCCTCGACAACATCAAGTTCGGCGACACCTTCCTCGCCGACGGCCTGAAGGGGGAGCGGTTCGACTACCTTCTCGCGAACCCGCCCTTCGGCGTCGAGTGGAAGCCCCAGCAGGACGCCATCCGACGCGAGCACGAAAGCGAGGGCTTCGGGGGCCGGTTCGGGGCAGGCCTCCCGCGAATCTCGGACGGCTCGTTCCTCTTCCTCCAGCACATGATCTCGAAGATGAAGCCGAAGGAGGAGGGCGGGTCCCGGATCGGGATCGTCTTCAACGGCTCGCCGCTCTTCACGGGGGACGCGGGCTCCGGCGAGAGCGAGATCCGCCGCTGGATCATCGAGCACGACTGGCTCGAGGCGGTCATCGCCCTCCCGGACCAGCTCTTCTACAACACGGGGATCTCGACCTACGTCTGGATCGTCACGAACCGCAAGGCCCCCCGCCGGCGGAAGAAGGTCCAGCTCATCAACGGCGGGTCGTTCTTCCAGAAGATGCGCAAGAGCCTCGGGGCCAAACGCAACGAGATCTCCCCCGCGCAGATCGAGGAGCTCACGCGGGTCTACGGCGCGTTCGCTGACGGTCCCCACGCGAAACTCTTCGACAACGACGACTTCGGCTACCGCCAGGTCACCGTCGAGCGGCCGCTCCGACTTCGCTTCGAGGTGACTGAGGAGCGCATCACCGGCCTCCTCGCCGACGAGGCGTTCGGCAAGGCCCTCGGCCTGCCGAAGCTGAGGGCGAAGGAGGCGGCCCAGCTGCGAGACGCCGTTGCCGCTGCCCTCCGAGCGCTCGTATCCAACGGATCGCTCCCGAGTCGCGACGCCTTCCTCGACGCCGTGAAGCGCGCGCTCTCGACGGCGGGCGTGAAGCTCGGCGGCCCGCTCCGCAAGTCGCTCGTGGCGGCCTTCTCGGAGCGGGACCCGGAGGCGGAGATCTGCCGCGACGATGACGGGAACCCCGAGCCCGACCCCGAGCTGCGCGACACCGAGAACATCCCCCTAAAGGAAGACGTCCGCGCCTACGTCGAACGGGAGGTCCTCCCGCACGTCCCCGATGCCTGGATCGACGAAGGCAAGACGAAGGTCGGCTACGAGATCCCCTTCAACCGGCACTTCTACACGTACACCCCGCCGCGGGCGCTCGAGGAGATCGAAGCTGACATCCAGGCGATCGAAGGCGACATCCTCCGTCTGCTGAAAGCCGTCACTCGATGAACGCTACTGACCTCCTCGAGCAGCTCAACACCCTCGACGAACACGAACGCGTCGAAGCGAAGCGCGCCGAGGACGCCGCAGGGCACTCCGTCCTCGAGACGGTCTGCGCCTTCGCGAACGAACCAGGCCTCGGCGGCGGCCACATCCTTCTTGGCGTCACCCGCGACGAGGCAGCGCTCTTCCCCGTTTACGACGTTACCGGAGTCCGCGCCCTCGACCGCGTGAGCCGGGACATCGCGAGCCAGGTTCGCAGCGTCTTCAACCGGCCGGTCCAAGTCGAGATCTACCCCGACACTCTCCGCGGACAGCGTGTCCTCGTCGTCCATGTCCCCGAGGCGCAGCCACAGGAGAAACCGCTTTTCTTCAAGAAGCAGGGGTTGCCCGGGGGCGCATTCCGCCGTATCGGCAGCACCGACCAGCGCTGCACCGAGGACGACCTCGCGGTCTTCTACCAGGGCCGTCAGTCCGACTCGTTCGACGCCCAGATCGTAGCCGACGCGACGATGGAAGACCTGTCGGCAGACGCCATCCGCGAGTATCGCCGCGAGCTCCAAAAGGCGAACGTCGACGCCGAGGCTCTTTCGTGGGACGACGCCGACCTTCTGAAGTCCCTCAAGGCTGTCCGGACGCACAAAGGGTCAGTTCACCCGACGGTCGCAGGGCTCCTCCTGTTCGGGACGGCCCCGGCCCTTCGTCGCTGCTTCCCTATGATGCGCGTCGACTACGTCCGGGTGCCAGGCACGGAGTGGGTCCCAGACCCTGAGCGACGTTTCGAGACGATCGAGATGCGCGAGCCGCTCCTTCGTCTTATCCGCCGGGCCGTCGCTTCCGTGCTCGACGACCTGCCGAAGGCTTTCCGCCTGCCCGAGGGGGAGCTCCAGCGCGAGGATGTTCCCCGCGTGCCGCGGAAGGTCATTCGCGAGGCGGTCGTGAACGCGGTCATGCATCGGAACTA
>CALBDV010000200.1 GCA_937927565.1 uncultured Holophagales bacterium | reverse complement strand
CAGGGGGACGCCGCCGCGGGCGAGCGGCTCGCGCGCCTGAACCGGGCGATGGAGACCCTCACGAAGCCGGAGAAGCGGAAGGAGCACGACCTCTCGCCGGGGGCGGCCTTCCTCTCGATCCAGGACCCGACGCCGCAGGAGCGGGTCGGCTGGTCCGACGGGCTGCGGCTCGTCGCGGAGCGGACTCTCGGGCGCGACCCGCTCGCCGCGATCGCCGCGACGGAAGGGGCAGGCCGCGGGCCGCGCCCCGAGCCGCTGCTCGACGCCCTGCTCGCCTCGCTCGGGAAAACGAAGGAGGGTTGACGACAGATGTCGACGAACGACGAAGCCGCGACCGCCCCGACGCCTCCTCCGGACGACCCCGTCCTCGCCCTCCTGGCGCGGCAGGACCGGATCCTCAAGCAGCTCCTCCAGAGCGTCTCCGGCCTCTCCCAGGCCGTCGGCTCCCTCGAGCGGCTCGTCCCCGACGAGACCGCGAAGAGCCACGCGAACCTCGCGATGCTCGCCCGGCACGTCGCGAGCGCCGACGTGAAGCTCGAGGCGACGCTCGAGTCGCACCGGAGGCAGCTCCAGGCCCGCATCGACGACCTCTCGACCCGGGTCGTCGCCGAGGCCCGGGACCGCGCGGCCGAGTCGCTCCTCCTCCGCGTCGTCGGACCCGCGCTCGACGACGTCGACGCCGTCCGGAGGCGCCCGGAAGCAAGCGCCGAGGAGCTCTCGGAAGCGCTCGCCCTTCTCCGGGCCAAGCTCGCCGGGGCCTTCGAGTCCGAAGGCGCCGAGGAGATCGCCGTCGAGCCGGGAGTGACGGAGTTCGACGGGGAGCGGCACGAGGCGGTCCGACGCGCCGAGGCCGCCGAGCCCGGCGGGGAGGGCGTCCCCGCCGGGAGAGTCCTCGGCGTCGTCCGGGCCGGATTCGTCCGAGGCGAGCGCGTCCTCAGGCGCGCGGGCGTCGTCGTGAGATGAGCCCCTTCCGCATCCTAGAATCGCCCGTCCAGCTCCCGACGAATCGAACCCCCGGGGCGTGACACGGAGGACGGCCATGAGCAGGATCATCGGCATCGACCTGGGAACGACCTACTCGTGCGTCTCGGTATTCGACGACCGGCAGGGGAAGTTCGTCGTCATCCCGGGCCGCACCGGGGCGCCGACGACGCCGTCCGTCGTCGGCGTGACGCGCGACGGACAGGTCGTCGTCGGCGCCGCCGCCAAGGCCCGCATGGCGGTCGAGCCGGAGGGCACCGTCGCCGAGATCAAGCGTCACATGGGCGAGCCGGCCCGCGACGGGGACGGCCGGGAGAGGACCGGCCCCGACGGCAAGCCCGTTCCGTACACGCTCCGCTTCGCGGGGCGCGAGCACACGCCCGAGATGGTCTCGGCCTACGTCCTCCGCGAGATGAAGGAGGTGGCCGAGCTCTACCTCGGCGAGCCGGTCGCCTCGGCCGTCATCACGGTGCCGGCCTACTTCAAGGGCGGGGCCCGGCGGGCGACGGAAGACGCCGGCGCCCTCGCCGGCCTGAAGGTCGCGTGCCTCGTGAGCGAGCCGACGGCGGCCGCCATCGCGTTCGGGATGACCGCCCGGCGCGACGACGAGGACGAGGAAGACCGGCCGCGCCGGATCCTCGTCTACGACCTCGGCGGCGGGACGTTCGACGTCTCGGTCATCGAGATCTCGCGCGGGGACATCGAGGTCAAGGGCGTCGGCGGGGACCACCACCTCGGAGGCGTCGACTTCGACCGCGCGATCGTCGACTGGGCGCTCCGGCGGATCCGCGAGGAGCACGGCGTCGACCTCGCCAGGGCCGGCGGCGTCGACCCCGACGTCGCCGCGTCCTGGAAGGAGGGGCTCGCGCGGATCGCCTCCGAGGCGGAGAAGGTCAAGGTCGCCCTGAGCGCCCAGCAATCGGCGTCGCTCACGCTCCCCTTCCTCTTCATGCACCCGGAGATGAGGAAGATGGTGAGCATCGACTACGCGCTCTCCCGCTCCGAGTTCCTCACGATGATCGCGCCGAAGCTGAAGGCGACGATCGCGACGGTCGACCGGACCCTCGCCGACGTGAAGCTCGCGAAGGAAGAGATCGACGACGTCCTCCTCGTCGGCGGCTCGACACGCATCCCGAAGGTGCAGGAGCTCCTCGAGCGCCACTTCGGGAAGGCGCCGCGGCGAGACGTCAACCCGGACGAGTGCGTGGCGCTGGGGGCGGCGATGCAGGCCCTCCGCTACGTCGACGCCGGCGCCCTCGGCGCCGAGCGCGAGCAGCGGGTCGAGGAGCAGCTCGGGCAGATGGGCCAGGTGATCGACGTGACGGGGCACTCGCTCGGCGTGCGCGAGGGACAGGACAACATGAGCGTCCTGATCCGGAAGAACACGCCGATCCCCGCCGTCCAGGAGCAGGTCTACCAGACGGCCGGCGACTACCAGACGCAGATCAAGGTCCTCGTCTTCCAGGGCGAGGAGGCGCAGGCGAGCCGGAACACGCTCCTCACCGAGTTCGACGTTACCGGGCTCCCCCCCCTCCCGGCCGGCCAGGTGCGCGTGAAGATCCGGTTCTCGCTCGACGTGAACGGGATCCTCCGGGTCGACGTCACCGACCTCGTCTCGAAGAAGCAGCACACCGCCGAGGTCCGCTACGGCGGGGCGACGACGAAGAAGCCTTCCGACCTTCTGCCGTCGGAGCCCGCGGCCGGGGCGAAGGGAAAGGCCTCCAGCACCGGGCCGGCCGTCCCGCCGGGAATGCAGGAGACCTGGAAGAAGGCGCAGGAGCTCCTCGGGACCCTCCCTCCCGGCGACCGGGAGCGGCTCGAGGGCGCGATGAAGGACTACATCGAGGCGCTCGGGTCGGGCGACGCGAAGCGGGCCGACGACGCCGCGAACGGCCTGATGGACGTCCTCTTCGACGTGATGCCGATATGAGCGACGGGCGCCCCGGACTCCCCGCGGAGATCGAGCGGCCCGAGACGCTCCTCGTCAACGGCCTCGGCCCTCTCTTCCGCGCGGAGCGCGCCGGGCGCGCCGTCCTCGTCCAGCTCCTCCCGGGAATCGCGGCGAGGGAGATCCCCGAGCCGGAGCGCCGCCGGCTCGCCGCGCCGCCTCACGCGGCCCTCCTCCCGGTCACCCTCGACGAGGGCCCATCGGGGGCCGTCGCCGTCGCCCCGCTCGACGGGACCCTCCTCTCCCTCGCCCGCGCCTCCGATCGCCTGACGGCTCGACGCGCCGCCGGCGCCGGGCTCTCTCTGGTCTCCGCGGCGCTCGCGCTCGAGGCCGAAGGCGGCGCCCTCGGGCCGCTGACGCCGGCGAACGTCCTGCTCGATGCGGACGCGGACCTTCCGCTCCGGGTCTTCCCGATCGGACCGTTCTTCCCGGGTCCCGCCGGGGTGGCCGCCCATTCCCCGGAGGACCTCCTCCTCGTCGACCGGGACACGCTCCGTGGCGCACCCGGCCCCGGCTCCGCGGCGTTCTCGATCGGGGCCGTCCTCCTCCTCGCCGCCTGCGGGCGCGAGGCGCTTCCCGCCGCCCCTCCGACCGCCCGGGAGCTCGTCCGGGCGATCGTCCTCGGCGGGCATCCTCTCGCCCGAGCTCCGATCGCCGAGGGTCCTCTCGCTTCAGCCCTCGCCGCGGCCTTCCGGGGGCCGACGGGCGGAGGCGGCTTTCTAGCCCTTTTCGGCGAGGCGCTCCGGCGCGTCACCGAGGAGGCGGACCCGCTCGCGCGGGCCCTCGCCCTCGCCGGGCGCGGCGAGGGGTTGGCCGCGCTCGCCGTCCTCCACCGTACGCCCGACGCGGCCCGTTCCCTGGCGGCGTACCTCCTCCGGGCCCGGATCGAGGAGTCCCTCGGCCACCGCGAGCGCGCCGCGCGCACCCTTCGTGCCGTGCGCTCGACGTTCCCGGGATGCGTCGAGGCGGCAGAGAGCCTCGGGCGCCTTTCCGCCGACGCGGCGGAAGCCGGCGCGTGCCGCGACGAGGCCGCGCGGCTCGGGGCGTCACCGGGCCAGAGGCGCGCGAGGGCCGCGGAGGCGATCGTGTCGGGACGGCTCGACGCGGGGATCGAGGAGCTCGAACGGGTTCGCGTCGAGGCGGCGATCGACCCGTCGCTCGCCCGCGAGGGCCTCGCCGCCACGATCGCTCTCGCCCGGCCGCTCTCCGGGGCGGGACGCCACGCCGCGCTCCTCGAGCTCCTCGCCGCCCCGCGCTGG
>CALBDV010000199.1 GCA_937927565.1 uncultured Holophagales bacterium | reverse complement strand
AACGCCGAGCAGGCGAACTCGGCGAAGGTCGCGGGAAACAAGGAGCTCACCGACATCGTCTCGGCCCTCGGCTGCGGCAGCGGCGGCGACTTCGACATTTCGAAGCTCCGCTACGGCAAGGTCTTCCTCCTGATGGACGCCGACGCCGACGGCCACCACATCTCGACGCTCCTCCTGACCTTCTTCTGGAGGCACCTCCCGAAGCTCATCACCGAGGGGCACGTCTACCTCGCCCAGCCGCCGCTCTACCGGATCGACGCGGGCAAGGAGACGTACTGGGCCCTCGACGAGCGCGAGCGCGACGCCGTCTTCGCGAAGCTCCCGAAGAACGTGAAGCCCGAGGTCATGCGGTTCAAGGGCCTCGGCGAGATGATGCCCGAGCAGCTCAAGGCGACGACCCTCGACCCGCGCCGCCGGCGCGCGCTGAAGGTCACCGTTCCCGACGTTCTCGAGGCCGAAAGGACCTTCACCGACCTCATGGGCAAGGACGCGAGCGCCCGCTACCGCTTCATCACGGAGCGCGCACGTGAAGCCGACGCATTGGACGTCTGAGCGGCCCGGTCTCGCACTCCTCCTCGAGGCGCTCCTTCTCGCCGGCCTCGTCGCGCTCTCCCTGGCCGCCGTCCGCTTCCACCAGCGAGACGACTCGCCGACGTTCGACGAGGCGATCCACCTCTTCTCGGGGGCCGAGGCGCTGGAGGACGGCTCGGGCTGGCTGAACCCGGAACACCCTCCGCTCCTCAAGCTGGCAGGGGCTCTCGGCCTGCGCCCCCTGCGTCTCGTGACACCGTGCACGGTGCTGCCGTGCACGGCGTCACCTTTCAACGGCTACCTGCGGTGGCTCTACGGCAATGCGGCTCCCGCGGACCGGATCGTGGCGGCGGGACGCCGTCCATTCCCCTTTCTCCTCGCGCTCCTCTCCGTCTTGCTCCACCTCGGGGTGAGGAGATTCGCCGGTCCGACGGCCGGCCTCCTCGCGGCGGGCCTCGTGGCCCTCGACCCGGGGTTCGTCGCGCACGCCGCGTACGTCCACACCGACGTCGGCGCCTCGCTCGCCTTCCTCGCGGTCGTCTTCCTTGCAGCAATGGCGGCTACCGGGACCTCGCTCTCCAGATGGCTCGTCCTTGGCCTCGCGCTCGGCCTCGCCCTCGTCACGAAGTTCTCGGCCGTCCTTCTCGTCCCCGTCGTGGCGGTCGCGCCGCTGCTCTCCCTACTCCCGCTCGAGGGGTTCCGGTCCGGCGGGAGGCCCCCGCGGGCCGTCACGCGCGACCGGTTCGTCGGTGCCCTCCTCGCGCTCGGAATCGGCGGGATGACCGTCTACGGGGTTCAGGCCTTCACGCTTCGACGGATGCCTCCTGCCGCGGTCGAGACCGCACTTCGGGCATACCTGGAAAGCCGTCATGCGCGGACCGGCGAGGTACGGGCGTACACGGATTTCGTGCGCCTCTCTCCGTCGCTCGGGCACTACCTCGGCGGCCTGAAGGGGGTCATCCTCCTCAGCGACCGGGGGCGGGGTGCGAACTGGTTTCGGGGCGAAACGGCGGAACACTCCTTCCCGCTCTACTTCCCCGCCGCCCTTCTCCTGAAGTCGACGCCCGCGTTCCTCGTCCTCCTCGCTCTCGCGCTCGGGGCCGGTATCGCGCGAATGCGCCGCGCCGCCGGGCCATACCCGGCTGTTCCCACGACGCTGGCCGTCGTTCTTCCGGTTTTCGTCGCATCGGGCTACCTACTCTCCTCTATGCGTTCGTCCTTCAACATAGGTGCTCGTCACCTGCTGCCCGTCTGGGCCCTTCTGGTATTCCCCGCGGCGATCGTGATCGGCCGGAGCCTCGGCCGGCGGCCACGGCTCCTCGCGGCGACCGCCGTGCTTCTCGTGGCGTCCACGGGAACCTCTCTCGCGTCCGCGCGCTCTTCGCCGATTGCGTACTTCAACGTCCTGGCGGGGGGCGCGGAGGGCGGGCGGCGCTGGTTTTCCGACTCGAACGTCGACTGGGGCCAGGACCTCTACCGGCTTCACCTCTTCCTCGAAGGGCGCGGGTGGGAGGAGACGACGACCATCGTCGCGTACGGCGGCGTCGCGACGAACTACTACTCCCGGCGGTGCCGACTGCTCGACCCGGGCAGGAACTTCGGTCCGGGACGCTACGCGGTGTCGCACGTAATGGAGACGCTCGGCTACCCCTTCACGAAGGGAATAGAGGGTGAGGCGGCCGCCCGTCAGGTGGAAGATCTGGTCCGGACGCTGAAGGCACGGGGACGTCGGATCGCTTTCGTCGGCGGCTCGATCACAGTCTGGGAACTGCCGGGCTGACTCGGCGCCGTCCGCGCTACGGAACCGACCGCCGGCGGCGGAATGCCGGACCGACGAGGAATACGAGAATAGTCGCGGCAGAGGTGGCCGAGACGGCGCGCGCGGCCTGAAGCGGCCCGAACGGCGCCCAGCTCCAGGAGATCTCGTGCCGGCCTGCGGCGACCTCGACCGCCAGGAGTCCTGTCGGCGGATCGGGACGTACGGGCCTCTCCGTTCCATCGACCCGGACCCGGAATCCCGGGAAGTAGAGCTGGCGAATCAACAGAGAGCCCTCCGGGCCTTCGACCGTCGCGCTTCTCGACAGGCGGTCCCAGCGCGTGACGCTCCACCGCACCGGGCCGGAGCGAGAGGCCACCGGAGCGGCGCGCAGCGACGGGGCGGACGACGGCGCGCGTCCCTCGACCACCTCGCGCCAGAACGCAGGGGGCACCGTCCGCGGGACGAACCAGACGTCGAGAAGCGCGGGATTGCGCATCCAGGGGTGGGACGAAAGGCCCGCGGCGTCGTAGACGGCCCGCGGGTCCGGGAACGCGGTGCCGGGCGCCGCGGCGGCAGGTGCCTCAACGGGGACGGCCTCGAGCGGTGCCGTGAACCGCCCGTACCACGGAACCGACGCCATTGCTGCCGCCACGACGAGCGCGAATGCCGCACGCCGCGGCAGGAGCGCCACGAGGGGCGGCAGCGCAAGTGTCAATACGGTCGCCAGCCGCCACGGGAACTGGATTTTCGAAAGAAGCGGCAGGACGTCCCACGCGCGGCCGGCGGGAGGCAGAAGCGCGAGGAACGCCACGAGGGCCACCGCACCCCAGAGCCCCCGGCGCGGGTCGGAAGGGCCCCGTAGCCGGCCGGCGACGAATGCGGCAGCGAGGAGCGCTGCGAGCGCGACGACGGCCCAGGAGACACGCTGCCCGAATTCCGGGTTCAGCTCGGCGGGACCGAAGAGGACATGCTGCGAGGGGCGGAAGTAGCGGGAGCCGCCCGAGTAGAAGAGCTCGGTCGCGCACCAGCGGCCGGACAGGGCGGCCGGGACGAGCGAGAAGGCCGCGAGGCCCGCGCCGAGGAGGGCACCCGGGATCGCGACCGTACGGCATCCCCCTCCGGTGGCCGGGTGGAGGACGACGGCGGCGAGCGCGGCTCCCATGAGGAGAGCCGCCGGCAGGTTCGACAGCAGGAGACCCGCGGCCGCGAGCGCCACGAGGGCCGAGCGGCGAAGGGGAGAGGCGGGCCGCGAGGCGGCGAGGGCGGCGAGGACGAGCGGCGGGAAGAAGAAGGCGAGGTGCTCGGAGAGCGCGGTGCGCTCGTAGAGGTCGACGAGCCGGTAGGGCGAGACGACGTAGACGAGCGCCGCGGCAAGAGCGCCCTCGGCGAGGCCCCATGCCCGCATCCAGGCGAGTACGGCGAGACCCGAGAGGGCCATGACCGCCACCGCGGCGAGCCCGGTTCCGACGGCGGGTGGGATTCCCGCGAGAAGAAGAAGCGCGTGAGGGAGGTTCACGAGCGGCGGATAGAGGAGGAGCCCCGGGCCTCCGAAGCCCGCGTTCAGGTCGGCGGCCCAGGCCGGCAGGAACGTCCCCTCGCGCATCAGCCCGGCCACCTGCGGCGCGTACATCAGGTACGTGGCCACGTCGTGCCCGCCGAGAATCCGGCCCGCGAGGAGCGGCAGGCCGGCGACGAGCGCAGCGAGGACGACGGCGGCGGATTCGGTCCCGGGCCTGAGCTTCACGTCAGTCGCCCTACGGCCTCTCGTCCGGAAGGACCGGCAGAACCACGCGCGAGGGGGAGCCGGTTCCCTGGTGGACTCGCTGCGTGGCCGGCCGGAAGTCGCTCTCCTTCGCCTCGTGGATGTTCACGTACGTCTGCGGGTTCCGGTCGACGAGCGGGAACCAGCTGCCCTGCACCTGGACCATGATCCGGTGCCCGCGCCGGAACGTGTGGAGGACGTCGGGCATCGCGAAGGCCACCGTCTCCACCTTCCCCGGCGTGAACGGCTCGGGTGCCTCGAGGCTCTTGCGGAACCTCCCGCGGAACGGCTCGCCCCTCACGAGCTGCTGGTTCCCGCCCATCTTCGAGCGGGTCGGCTTCTCGTCCCACGCGTTGCGGGGCGTCCACTCCCAGGCCTCGACCGGAACGTCGTCGGGCCAGACGTCGATCAGCTTCACGATCCAGTCGGCGTCCGTCCCCGTCGTCGAGACGGAGAGCTGGACGGAGATCGGGCCGGCGATGGTTACGTCTCCCTCCAGCGGCGGCGTCTGCCAGACGACGACGTCGGGCCGCCGCGCGGCGAAGCGCTGGTCGGCCGTCATGTAGTCGGCGTTCATCCCGATTTCGATCGACTCGAGGTACGGCACCGGTTTCGCCGGGTCGCTCACCCACTCGGCCACGGTCGTGCTCTCGCCGGACGGGGCGTTGGTCGAGAGCCTTCCGTCCGCGCCGAGGGAGTACGCCACCGGCCGCGTCTCTCTCGGCGGCCAGGCGTCGAAGGAGCGCCAGCGGTTGCGCCCGGCCTCGAATACCGTCGCTTCGGCCAGCTTCGGGTCGACGGCCCCCTTGAGGTGGTGCCGGAAGAAGGGGAGCTCGATCTCGTCGCCGTAGTAACGCGAGGTCTTCTGCCCGAACGTGACGCGCCCGTGGGAGTCCCCCTCGCTCCGGGCCCAGCCGCCGTGCCACCACGGGCCCATGACGAGGCGATTGCTCGCGCCGGGGCTCTGGCGCTCGATCGCCCCGTAGGTCGCGAGAGACCCGAAGAGGTCCTCGGCGTCGTACCAGCCCCCGACCGTCAGGACTGCAGGCCGGATGCCCTTCAGGTGCGGCCTCGTGTTCCGCGCCTTCCAGAAGTCGTCGTACGACCCGTGCGCCATCAGGTCGTTCCAGAAGGCGATGTCCTTCATGTGGGCCCCGAGGTTCTTCAGCGGGCCCGCGTCGAGAAAGAAGCGATAGCCGTCGGCCGTCCCGTGCTCGAATCGCGGGGGCCTTTTCGACGTCGGCTCGGGCCGTGGCTTGCCGAATGAAGAGTAGAAGTTGAAGGCGGCCGCGAGGAAGAACGCCCCGTTGTGGTGGAAGTCGTCGCCCGCAAACCAGTCGGCGATCGGTGCCTGCGGCGAGACGGCGACGAGGGCGGGATGCGCGTCGATGGCGGCCATCGCGGCGTAGAAGCCGGGGTAGGAGATGCCCCAGGCGCCGACCTTCCCGTTGTTGTGGGCCACGTTCTTCACGAGCCAGTCGACGGTGTCGAAAGCGTCGCTCGACTCGTCGAACTCCTTCGGCCCCTTTTGCGGGACGAACGGCCTCACGTCGACGAACGTCCCCTCGGACATCACCCGGCCGCGGACGTCCTGAAGCGCGAAAATGAACTTCTCCCTCGCCGCGGCCTCGGAGGGGCCGAGCGAATCGGCATAGGCGTCGATCCCGTAGGGCCCGACGGAATAGGGCGTCCGCAACATCAGGATCGGGTAGCGCTTTGCCGGCCCCGCGTCCTTCGGAACGTAGATGGCCGTGAAGAGGCGCGTCCCGTCCCGCATCGGGACGAGGTGCTCGTGCTTCGTGTACGTCTCCCGGATGAAGGCCGCCAGGGGGGCCGGCTCTCCGGCCCGGGCCTGCGGCGCGAAGACCGCGAAGATGACGAAAACGGCGACCGGGATCTGGGGACGAAGGCGCATCGGAGGACCTCCCCGCGGGAAGCGTTCCCGAGACGTTAGCAGGAGGACGCGCGCGTGGGATGATCCTCGGTCGGAGTGACCGAGTCATGCAGAGAATCCGCCTCCTTC
>CALBDV010000198.1 GCA_937927565.1 uncultured Holophagales bacterium | reverse complement strand
GTGCCCGGGATCGTCTCGGTCGTCGTCGGGGCGGCCGTCCTCGCCGCGATCACGGGCCTCGAGGTGACCGGCCTGATGGCCATCGGCCTCGCCGCGGCGGACGGGAAACGGCTCGGCGCGAGGCAGGCGCTGCTTTTCGCCCTCACGAATGCGCCGCGCGTCCTCGCCCTCACGGCGCACATGGTCGTGCGAGTCCTCGCGGGCCTCCTCCCGTTCGTCCTCGGAGGCGGCCTCGTCTACCTCGCGTTCCTCCGGCACCACGACATCAACTACTACCTCGCCCGCCGCCCGCCGGAGTTCTGGGTGGCGGCCCTCCTCGTCGCCGCCCTCTCGGCGGCCTTCCTGGCGCTTCTCCTCAGGACCGTGGTCCGGTGGGCCTTCGCGCTCCCGATCGTCCTCTTCGAGAAAGTACTCCCGCGGCACGCGCTCGCCGAGAGCCGGCGACGGTCCGACGGGGACCGAGGCGTGATCCTCGCGGCCGTCGCGGGCTGGGGAGCGATGGCGGCCCTCGTCCTGGCGGCCTTCACGCAGCTGCCCGCGGCCGCGGGTCGGGCCCTGGCGCCGCACCTCGGCGGCTCGGTGGCCGGGACGCTGACGGTCGTCGCGGTCCTCGCGGTTCTCACGGGCTTCCTCGCCCTGGCGGCGGGCGTCGTGAACGCCTCTCTCTTCTCCCTCGTCCTCGGCCGCCTCTACCTCGCCGTGGGCGAGCCGAACAGCCCGGTCGCGCCGGGCGAGGCCGTCGCGGCGACGCGCGGCTCTCTCGTCCGGCACCCTCGCTTCCTCGCTGCGGCGGTCACCGTTGCCGCCGTCGCCGTCGCCGGCCTCGTCTTCCTCGTTTCGGTGCCGGTCCGCCGGATCCAGGAGGTGGCCGTCATCGCGCACCGCGGGTCGTCGGCCACGGCCCCGGAGAACTCGCTCGCCGCGTTCCGGCTCGCCGCCGACCAGGGGACGGACTACGTCGAGCTCGACGTCCAGGAGTCGGCCGACGGCGAGGTCCTCGTCGTCCACGACAGCGACCTGATGAAGGCGGCCGGGGACCCGATGAAGGTCTGGGAGACGGACGCCGCACGGATCCGCTCGGTCGACATCGGCAGCCGCGTCGGATCGCAGTTCGCGTCCGAGCGCGTCCCGACGCTCGCCGAGGCGCTCGCCGTCTGCAAGGGGCGGTGCAAGGTCGTCGTCGAGCTGAAGCAGTACGGCCACGGCGTGCAGCTCGAGGAGAAGGTCGTCGGCATCGTCGAGGCCGCGGGCATGGCGGACGACTGCGTCTTCATGTCGCTCGACCACGGGATGGTGCGCAGGATGAAGGAGCTTCGGCCCGCCTGGCGGACGGGCGTCCTCGCCGCGAAGTCCCTCGGAGACCTCACCCGGCTCGGGGCCGACTTCGTCGCCGTGGAGAAGACGATGGCGACGCACCTCTTCGTCCGGCACGCGCACCGCGCCGGGCAGGAGGTCTACCCCTGGACGGTGGACGACCCCTCCTGGATGTTCACCCTCCTCAGCCGCGGCGTCGACGGCCTCATCACGAACCGGCCCGACCTCGCGCGGGAGGTGATCGCGAGGCGCGCCGGGATGTCCGAGGCCGAGCGGATCGTCGTGGCCCTCCTCGTCCGGCTCGGGGCGCGCCCCGAAGCCGTCGTCCCCGAGAGCGACCTGAGGCCGTAGCCCGCCGGGCGGGTGCCCCCGAAGGAGGCCGCCCATGAGCCACCGTCCCCACGCCGCCGTCGCCGTCGCTTTCGCCGCCGTCCTCGCGGTCGCGGAGGGCTCGAGCGCCGCCGAGCCACAGGCGCGCCTCATGGCGAGGAGCGTCCTGCCGTCGAGCGCGCTGCGGACCGGCTCGCCTCCGTCCGGGGCGTTCCTCTCCGCCGCGGAGCGCTCGACCGCCACAGCAAACGGCGTGCGCGGCCCGGCCGAGGGACCGTACCTCTCCGCGCAGCCGGTCCAGGGCTTCTCGAGCATGGTGCCCGCCGCGCTCGGCACCTGGTGGGCCCTCGCCGACAACGGCTTCGCCTGGCGGCCGAACTCGGCCGACTTCCAGCTCGTGTTCTTCCGGGTCGACCCTCGCTGGGGCGACGCGGCCGGCCCGCAGGTCGAAGAGACCGTCGTTCTCAGCGACCCGGACCGGAAGCTGCCCTGGACGATCGCCTGCGACCCGAAGCACGGGACGCCACTCCCCGGCTTCTCGTTCAACGCGCTGCCTCCCCGTCCGGCCGCGTGCGGAGTCGATCCGGCGGCCCGGGTCCTGACCGGCTTCGACCTCGACCCCGAGTCGTTCGTCCTCGCACCGGACGGGTCGTTCTGGGTGAGCGAGGAGTTCGGGCCTCTCCTCCTCCACTTCGGCGCCGACGGCCGGCTCCTCGAGCCCCCGTTCGAGCTCCCTGGAGTGAAGTCGCCGCAGAGCCCGTTCCTGCGCCTCGCGGGCGGGGACCGTCCCGAGCGTCCGACTGTCGCTGCGAGCCGCGGCCCCGAGGGCCTCGCGACGAGCCCCGACGGTTCGAGGCTCTACGCGCTCCTCGAGGGGGCCGTCACCGGCGACGACCCGCGCGACCTCCGGATCTACGTCTTCGACGTCGGCAAGCGCGCCTTCGATCCGGGCTTCCTCCGCGTCCGCCTCGAGATGCCGAGCCAGACGGTGAACCTCGCCACCCTCGTCGATGCCTCCGGCGCCCGTGTCTACCCCGACGCTTCCGCGCCGGCCGCGGGACCGGTCTCGATCGGGGAGCTCAAGGCGGTAAACGACCGCCAGCTCCTGATGATCGAGCGGGACAACCACGGTGACGACCTGACGGCTCCGCGTTTCAAGAAGGTCTTCCTCCTCGACCTGTCCCGGGCCGCGGCGAACGACGGGTACGTCGGCAAGACGCTCCTCGTCGACCTCCTCGCGATTCCCGACCCGGAGGGCGTCGGCAAGGACGGGGACTTCTTCCGCCTCCCCTTCTACACGATCGAGTCCGTGCACGTCGTCGACCGCCAGACGCTCCTCGTCGCCTCCGACAACAACTTCCCCTTCTCGAACGGAAGGGCACGGGGCCGGAGCGTCGACCGCCGCGGCCCGCTCGCCGCGGACGACACGGAGATGATCCTCGTCCGCCTCGGAACCCCGCTCGACGCGGACCCGCGACTCTTCCCGGCGGCCGGGAGGTAGCCCGAGCCGAGGCCCATCGTCTCGCGTCGCTCCTGACGACGAGTCTGGCTGGCTGAATCCTGCGGAAGACGTCGGAGTCCCGTTGACATCGAAACCGATGTTGTGATCGGATCTCAAAAACGTCATCCAGGATGCCCACGGCCCCGGGGAGAGGTTTCGCCGACCTTCCCGATGCCCCGGACCAGTACGAGGGGGGTTCCCATGGACCAGCTGCCCGATTCCGGTGAGTGGCTCCTTTCGAACAACCTCGTCTCCGCCGACCCGCCGTTCGCCGTGCTCACCGTGAACTTCCGCAGCCGGAGCGGTACCGCCCGCTACCTGCAGTCCACGGTCCCGCTCGGAAACCTGGAGCTGATCGCCAAGGACCAGTTCCGTGCGCACTACCGGATCAACGGGAACGTCGGAATCTTCGAGGCCCGCTACCTCGACGACCAGACGCTCCAGATGACCTTCCACGGGAGCGTGGAGACGACGTGCGTCGCAAGGCCCAACTCCCTCGTCGGGGGCCAGCGGCCGATCACCGCGTGGAGCAGCGGCGAGAAGATCCAGGCCTCGATCGAGAGGGCGCTCCCGATGCTGCCCGGGGACGTGGCCCAGGAACTCCGGATGATGCTCACGCCCCAGGCCATTGCGATCATGGCCGCCGTCCTGGCCCTCTGGGGCGCCGCGCAGTTCGTCCCCGTCGGCTGGGTCGTGGACCTCCTTCTCGTCGTCACGGGCGGGTTCCTTCTGGGTGCCGCCGCGTGGGACGTGGGGGAGAACCTCGTGGCCTTCGCCCACAGATCCACCGGGGCCCGTTCCGAGGCCGACCTCGACGCCGCGGCCCGCCACTTCGCCGCGGCGGTCGCCAAGGGAGGAGTCCAGGCGGTCCTGGCGGTCCTGATGTGGCGCGGCGCCCGCGGGAGCCGGCCCAGGGTCGGCCGGCCGGCGCATCCCGGCGAAGCCCCGACGGACTTCAACGCGGTACCGCCATCGAAGGTCCCGGCGGCGTCGCGCGTCTCCACCGCGCTCACCGAGGTGGGAGAGCAGCCGAGGCTCGCGAACCTGCCCCGCGACGTGGCCGATGCGGTCCGCGCGGGATTGAATCGGCTGCGCCGCAAGGACATTGCCGAGTCCGTCGACTGCCACGGCGGAAGCACGGAGCTCCAGCGGATCGCGGGCGGGGCCGGGGAAGCCCTGGAATCCAACGCCACCTCGTCCATCGTCCGCTACGACCACACCATGTGGAAGATCGGGAACGAGGTCGTCGACATGAGACCTGGAGGATGGCGCGATTTCTTCAGGCACTTCCCGGAGCGCATTGCGGCGCTCGAGAAGGTCGTCCCCGGGCTCGCAAAGCGCCTCCAGGAGGGGGCCGTACTGACCATGGAGGAGTTCAACCTCTACATGGGGCGCCCAGCCCCGCCTCGCTCGGCCATGTTCAGCGCGGACCCCATTCCGCGCCCGCCGCGTGGCGGAGGCTGACGGTCACCCGCTCCGCAGGCCGGCGGCAGCTGCGGCCCCGCCCGCGGAGCGTCTCCCGGCCCCTCAGCCGAGCGGTCCGACCTCCTCCTCGACGCCCTCGAGAACGCGGCAGGATCGGACGAGAGCCTTCATGCTGGTGTGGTCGGTGTACAGGGGACGGTCGACGTCGAGGTGGTCGACGACGGTCCTCACGGCGCGCCGCGCGGCCGAGACGCCCCGCCCAGGGGTGAAGTCGCGGAAGTCGAGCGCCTGGGCCGCGGCCATCATCTCGATTCCGAGAATGCCGTAGGCGTTGTCGAGGATCTGCCCGTTCTTGATGGCGGTGTTCATCCCCATCGAGACGAAATCCTCCTGGTCGGCCGCGGCGGGGATCGACTGGATCGAGGCCGGCATCGAGAGGATCCGCTGCTCGACGATGAGCGTGTCGGCGGTGTACTGGCTCAGCATGAGGCCCGAGAACATCCCCGCGCCTTTCGTGAGGAAGGCGGGGAGGCCGACGGAGAGCGCCGGGTGGTTGAGACGGTTCAGGCGCCGCTCGGAGAGGACCGAGACCATCGTCACCGCGGCGCCGATCATGTCCATCGGGAGCGAGACGGGCGTCCCCTGGAAGTTCGCACCGGTCAGCGTCAGGCGTTCCTCGGGGAGGAAGATCGGGTTGTCGCCGACGCCGTTCAGCTCGGTCTCCACCTGCGCCCGCGCGTAGGCCACCGCGTCGTGCGCGGCACCGATGACCTGCGGCGTCGAGCGCATCGAGTAGGCGTCCTGGACCTTCGTCTTGAGCTTCCCGGTGAGGAGGTCGCTGCCGTCGACGCACTTCAGGATCGATGCGGCGGACCGGATCGCCCCGGCAAAGCCGCGCAGCTTGTGCAGGCGCACGTCGTACGGCTTGAAGTTCGCGAAGAGCGCCTCGAGCGACATGGCGCAGGCGATCTCGGCCTGCTTCAGCCACCGGTCGATGTCGTAGAGGTGAATGGCGCTCATCGCCGTCAGGAGGTTCGAGCCGTTGATCGTGGCGAGCCCGTCGCGGGCCATGAGGCCGGGGACAGGAATCCCCGCTCTCTCCATCGCGACCTTTCCCGGCAGCCGCTCGCCCCGGTACGTCGCCTCCCCCTCACCGAGGAGCAGGAGCGCCACCTGCGACATCGGCGCGAGGTCGCCGCAGGCGCCGACCGAGCCCTTCTGGCAGACGACCGGCGTCACGCCCCTGTTGAGCATCTCGACGAGCGTCTGCGTGATGACGGGCCGGCAGCCCGAGTTGCCATGCGCGTGGACGTTGATCCGCCCTGCCATCGCGCCGCGAACGTACTCCTCCGGCGCCGGGTCCCCGATTCCAGCCGCGTGGTTGTAGATGAGGTAGCGCTGGAAGTCCTTCACCTGCTCGTCGGTCAGGACGACCTCGGAGAACTCGCCGATCCCCGTGTTGACGCCGTACATGATCTCGTGGGCGTCGATCTTCTCCTCGAGGAC
>CALBDV010000197.1 GCA_937927565.1 uncultured Holophagales bacterium | reverse complement strand
AGCGGCCGACTCGGGAAAATTGAAGATGTCGTCGCAGAACTCGACGTAGTCGACGGCATGTTCGTCGACCAGAGCCCTCAGCTCGCGGACGACGTCCGCCGTCGGGCGGGTGCGGACCCGGCTCCCTTCGAGGATCGGGTAGGTGCAGTAGACACAGGCGAACGGGCAGCCGCGTTTCGTCTGGACGTTTGCCGCGCCCCCCTCCGTCAGGTAGCGCGAAACGTCGAAGAGACTTCGGCTGGGCGTCCCGACCGACGCCGGGATGCGCGCTTTGGCAGCCACGCCGTCTCCCGCGACGACGACTCCGGGAAGCCCCTGGAGCGGGATTCCCGCCTCGACTCGCTCGAGGAGGTGTGGAAGAACGTCTTCTCCCTCGCCGACGACGCCGCAGTGGGCGCGCGTCGCAGTCAGGAGAGAGACGGGCTCGAGCGAGAAGCCGGAGCCGCCGAGGACGACGACGGCCCGGTCGCGGCAAAGGGAGACGACCTCGCTCACCCCGTCGACGTAGGAGCGACAGGAAGGCCACGTGACGTTGTCGAGGTTGCGGATCGAGATGAGGACGACGTCCGGGGCCGCCTCGTCGAGCTCCCGCCGGACCGCCGCCGGGGCATCCACCTCGAAGCAGAGATCGAGGAGACGCGTGGCGTGCCCCGCCTGCTCCAGCGGACCCGCGAGGTAGGCGAGGCCGAGCGGGAAGACGGGTGAGGGGTCCCTCTCCCGGTTCGCCGAGATCATCAGGACCTTCACCTTCCGGACCCTTCGCAAACCGGTCCGTCAGGCATCCGCCACCTTGCGCCGGAGGGCGGCCCGGAACCCGAAGTTCATCGGGCCGAAGGCCGCGAGCGAGCGATGAAATCCGAGGCGCCTCCACATCGAGCCGAACGAGTAGAAATGCCCCATCAGCCAGTCGTAGCCCGCCTGCAGCTCCTCGGCGGTCATCCCCCTGGGCCGGAAGTTCACGTGCTCCATGTCGTAGTTCCGCCAGTCGCTCGAGAGGATACGGTCCTCGGCGAGGAAGCGCTCGCGGACCTTCGTGCCTGGATACGGCGTCAGGATCGGGAAGATTCCCGCCTGGATGTGCGCCGCTTCGCAGAACCGGAAGACCTTCTCGAAGACGTCCGGCCCGTCGCCGTCCCAGCCGAGAACGAACGAGCCGAGGATGCCGATGCCGTGGTCGCGAAACGACTTCGCAGCGTCGACGTAGCCCGCGACCCGGTTCGTCTTCTTGCCCATCGTCCGGAGGGCGTCCTCGTCGAGCGTCTCGAAGCCGACGAAGAGGCCGATGCAGCCCGACTCCCCGATCGCCCTCAGGAGCTCCGGGTCCTCGGCAAGGTCGAGCGAGGCGTGGGAGAGCCACCGGAGCCCGAGTCCCTTCATCCCCCGGAAGAGCTTCAGCGAGTACGTCCGGTCGACGACGATGTTGTCGTCGACGAAGAAGGCGTAGGAGCCCCGCTTCTTCATCTCGCCGAGCTCGGCAAGAACCGCCTCCACGGGGCGCTTCCTGTACTTCCGTCCGAAGAAGGCGGTCACCGAGCAGAACTCGCAGTCGTACGGGCAGCCGCGGGTCGTCTGGATGGTGTTCGTCAGGAGGTAGCCCTTCCCGTCGAAGATCGAGCGGCGCGCCACCGGGATTGCGGCGGTATCGACCAGGGCGTCCGCGCGGTAGACCCTCTGCAGCCGTCCCTCTTCGAAATCCGAGAGAAGCCTTGGCCAGACCGCCTCGGCCTCGCCCACGACGACGGCGTCGACGTGCCCGAGCGCCTCGTCGGGGAGGTTACTCGCGTGGAACCCCCCCATGACGACGGTCCTGCCGCGGCTCCGGAAGGCGTCGGCGATCTCATAGGCTCGAACCGCCTGCGCCGTCATCGCCGTGATCGCGACGACGTCGGCCTCGGTCGAGAAGTCCACCGGCCCGAATCCCTCGTCGCAGAGAGAGGTCTCCCATTGGGAAGGCGTGGCCGCCGCGACGACGGCGAGGGAGAGGCTCGGGAACCGGAACGACATCTCTCCCCAGAGACGTCCCTTGGGCCAGCCGGGTGAGACGAAGAGGATTCTCGGAGCCGCCACCGCCGGTCATTGTCCCCGATGCCTCACCCGAACGCGAGATCGGAGGTCCGGCGTCCGCTCCGGCCACCGGCGGCGGTCCCGGTCACGTCAGAGGACCATCGTCTCGTGGATCAGCTCGCCGCGCGCGAACCGCCCGAGCGAGAGGGCCTCGACGTCGACGCTCTCCGAACGGCCGCGGCGGATCATCTCGGCGACGCAGCGGCCGGCCGCCGGGGCGTGCATGACGCCGTGGCCCGAGAAGCCGGTGGCGAGGACGAGACCGGGGTGCCCGTGCACCGGGCCGAGGATCGCGTGGTGGTCCGGCGTCACCTCGTAGAGGCCGGCCCAGCTGCGCCGCTGGTCGATTCCCGCCGCGGCGACGGTCGGGAACCGCGTTTCGAGGGCACCAGCGAAGCGCAGGACGAACTCGGGGTCGCAGGTGGTGTCGAAGCCCGGCGCCTCGTCCGCGTTCGACCACGCGACGAGGACGCGCTCCCCTTCCCGCCTCACGAGGACGCCCGTGTCGGCGTCGATCGTCATGGGGATCTCCGACGGCAGGTCCCGCACCGGGCCCGTGAGGAAGAGGTGCCGACGGACCGGCTCCACCGGCACGTCGACGCCGACGAGGCGCGCCAGCCGCGCGGACCAGGCGCCGGCCGCGTTCACGACGACGGGGGACGCGAAGGCGCCCCCATCGGCGGTCCGGAGGACGAACCCACCCTCTCTCTCCTCCGCCGCGACCACCTCCTGCCCGTACCGGAACGCGACGCCGTCGTGCGCCGCCGCAGAGGCGAAGAATGCACAGAGCCGGCCCGGGTCGATGAAGCCGTCCCTCGCCCCGAAGGTCCCTCCGGCCAGGTTCGCTCCGGCGACCCACGGAACCCTCCGCCTCACGTCCGCCGCGTCGAGTATCTCGACGGCGACGCCGAAGCCGCGCTGGAACCGAGCGGCCCTCTCCATCGCTGCGAGCTTCAGCGGGTTGTCGGTGAGGAAGAGGTAGCCCGCCTTCCGATAGACCGGGGGCTGGCCGATCTCATCTTCGAGGGCGTCGAGGATCTCCATCGAGAGGAGGGACATCCTCACGTTCGTCTCGGTCGTGAACTGGGCACGGATGCCGCCGTTCGCCCGGGACGTCGATCCGCTCCCCGGCAGGGCCTCCCGCTCGATCACCACGACGTTTCGCTGACCCATCCGCGCGAGCTGGAACGCGATGCTGCAGCCGATGACCCCAGCTCCGACGACGATCACCGACGCCTTCTGCTCCATGTGAGGGACCTCTCGGCGGAGCTTAGCGGAGGAGAGCCCGGGCAGGCCCCGCTCCAGGCCGGCCCGAAAGACGGCGGTGGGAGCCATGAGGTAGCCTTTGGGAGAGCGGCCTGGTCCCGCCCACGACGCCGAAAGAGACGAGATGCCGACCGAAGAGATCGAGCCCGGCTCGCCGGTCTCCGAAGACGAGACCCCTACTGGGACTTTCGCGGGGGAACCTCCCCACTCGCGTTTCGAAACGCTCTCTGGTGCGGCCTTTGCGTCGGGCGACACTCGAACGACGGTCGGCCACTACCGCCTTCTGCAGCGGGTGGGAGAGGGCGGCATGGGCGAGGTGTGGGAGGCCGAGCAGCTCGCACCCGTGAAGCGCAGGGTCGCCGTCAAGGTCATCAAAGAGGGGATGGACACCCGGACGGTCGTAGCCCGTTTCGAGGCCGAACGGCAGGCCCTCGCCCTGATGAACCACCCCGGCGTGGCTCGCGTCTTCGACGCCGGCGTGACGCCGGAAGGCCGCCCTTTCTTCGCGATGGAGTTCGTGAAGGGCGAGCCGATCAACTTCTACTGCGACCGGCACCGCCTCACGACGCGGGACCGCCTCGCCCTCGTCCTCCAGGTCTGCGAGGGGATCCAGCACGCCCACCACAAGGGAGTCATCCACCGCGACCTCAAGCCCTCCAACATCCTCGTCACGGTCGAGGAGGGCGGCTCGGCCCGCACCAAGATCATCGACTTCGGCCTCGCCAAGGCGATGCACCAGCCCCTGACCGACCGGACGCTCTTCACCGAGCTCGGCCACATGCTCGGCACCCCGGAATACATGTCCCCCGAGCAGGCGGAGGCGGGCGGCGTCGACGTCGACACCCGGACCGACGTCTACTCGCTCGGCGTCGTCCTCTACGAGCTCCTGACGGGCGCTCTCCCCTTCGATTCGAAGTCCCTGCGCCAGGCGAGCCTCGCGGAGATCCAGCGGCGCATCCGGGAAGACGAACCGCCGAGGCCGAGCACCCGGGTGTCGAGCCTCGGAGACGGCTCGTCGGCGGTTGCCGAGCGTCACCAGACCGAGGCAGCCCTCCTGGTGAGGCGCCTGCGCGGCGACCTCGACGCGATCACGATGAAGGCGCTCGAGAAGGACCGGACGCGCCGCTACGACTCACCGGCCGACCTCGCGGCCGACCTGCGCCGGCACCTCGGGAACGAGCCGGTCCTCGCATCTCCTCCGTCCACGGCCTACCGCCTCCGGAAGTTCGTGAGGCGGCACAAGGCCGTCGTCGCCACCGGCGCCGTCGTAGTCTTGGCGCTCGTCGCCGGGATCGCCGGGACGACCGAGGGAATGCTCCGGGCGAGAGCCGAGCGGGATCGCGCCGAGCAGGCCCGGGAGGAGATGGAGGGGGTCGTCGGCTTCCTGGTGGGCCTCTTCAGGAGCTCCGACCCGAGCGAGACCCTTGGCGAGACGGTGACCGCCCGGCAGCTCCTCGACCGCGGGGCCGAGAGAATCGGGACCGAGCTCTCGGCCCGGCCCCTCACGCGAGCCCGGATGCTCGAGACGATGGGATTGGTCTACGGGAGCCTGGGCCTCATCGACGTCGCGGAGAGGATGCAACGAGAGGCGTTCGCCATCCGGGAGAAGGACCTCGGGCCCGGGCACGTCGACGTGGCGCGCTCCCTCGAAAGGCTCTCCCGGCTCGCCTACGACCGCGGGGACTACCCGGGCGCGGAGAAGCTCTCGCGCCAGGCCCTCGAGATCTACCGGAGAGCACGCGGCGAGGTCCACATCGACGTCGCCAGGACTCTCAGCGACGTCGGCTCTGCCCTGTCGGCCCAGGGCGACGAGGAGACCGCGGAGAAGATCTACCGCGAGACGCTGCAAGTGGTTCGGGAGCTCCCGGGCATCGAGCCAAAGGAGCTCGAGGTCTATGTGCGCCGGTTGGCGGTCGTCCTCGACCACCGCAAGAAGAACGCGGAAGCCGAGCCGCTCTACCGCGAGTCCCTCGACCTCGCCCGCAAGGCCTACGGTCCGGTCCACCCGCGCGTCGCGATCGCGCTCGACAACCTAGCGATCTACTTCGACGGGATCGGCGACGTCGCCCAGGCCGAACGGCTCTACCGCGAGTCCCTCGCCATGCTCCGCAAGGTCTACGGCGAGGAGCACCCGGAGGTGGCCCAGACGATGGGGAACCTCGGGGACTTCTTCGCCTACACGAAGGGGCCCTCCCCGAGCGGCTCACCGGCGGACTTCGTGGAGGCGGAGGCCCTCCATCGAGAAGCCCTCGAGATCAACCTGAAGAGGCGCCCCGATCACCCGTTCACCGGCGACAACTACGCCGCCCTCGCCCACCTGAGGCACCGGGCCGGCGACAACCTGGAGGCGGAGCGGCTCGTTCGGGAGGCGCTGCGGATCTACCGCCTGAAGCTCACGGAGGACAGCTCGAAGACCGTCGCCGCGAAGAAGGAGCTGGCCGAGATCCTCCAGTCGCTCGGCCGTCCGGCCGAGGGCACCTCGCCGTCTCCGGAGAAGACGCGGTAGCGGTCGAGGCTGCGGCCGATCACCGCTTCGGTTCTGGGAAGCCCATCCGGCGCACGATCGCCTCGATGCGCGGGTTGCCCGCGAGCCGGGGGTTGATCCGGGACGCAATCGACGCGTAGGCCATGTTCGGCGTCCGGTCCTCGTAAGCCTTCTCGTAGCAGAGTAGCGCTTCGTCCACTTCGCCGAGGCTGGCGTGGATGTCGGCGTAGGTCGACGGGTCCACGTATCGTTCCTTCGA
>CALBDV010000196.1 GCA_937927565.1 uncultured Holophagales bacterium | reverse complement strand
GGGCTGCCGGACGATACCGTCGTCTCGATTCACGAAGACCGCGACGGCGTGGCCTGGATCGCGACGAAGGGAGGCCTCGCCGCCATCAAGGAGTCCAGGGTCCGGCCGGATCTCGTTCCGCCCGGCCTGCCGTCCGGAGACCTGTACGGCGTCACCGAGGACGCCGCGGGAACGCTCTGGGTCGCTTCCGATGCCGGGCTCTCGTGGCGGGAGGGGCGTCGTTTCCGAACTCTCGGAACCGCCGACGGACTTCCGAGCCTCCGCCTCCGGATGATGACCGCGACGCGGGACGGGTCCGTCTGGGCCGGCGCGGCCGGAGGGGGCCTGGCCCGCGTCCGGAACGGGAAGATCACGACGTTCGACGAGAGCAGCGGGCTCCCCCGGGCGACTCTCTACACGCTTCACGAGGACGCCGACGGCACGCTCTGGGGCGGGACGCTCGGTGGCGGGCTGGTGAAGGGTCGGAACGGGCGCTTCCGCTCCTTCACGACGAGGGACGGCCTCCACGACGACACCGTCTACGAAATCGTCGACGACGGTCTCGGAAAGCTCTGGCTGACGAGCAACCGCGGCGTCTCCGTCGTCTCCCGCTCGGACCTCGACGCCTTCGAGGCGGGCCGGATCCCCGCGGTTCCGGTCGCCCTCTACGGGGTCGCCGAGGGCCTCCGCTCCCGCGAGTGCAACGGCGCCGGGGAGCCGTCCGGGTTCCGGAGTCGCGACGGACGGCTCTGGTTCGCCACACTCGGCGGGGCGGCGGTCCTCGACCCACGGCACCTTCCACCGCCCCCGGTGTCGCCGGCCACGAGGGTCGACCAGGTCCTCGTCGACGGCCGCGCCGTTGGCTTCGGCTCGGGCGTCGTCGTCCCCCCTGGCCCCGCGACCCTGGAAATCCGGTACACGGCGCCCGTCCTTCGCCTCCCGAACCGGGCCCGGTTCCGCTATCGCCTCGCCGGTTTCGACGGCCAGCCCCTCGACGCCGGGCCGCGGCGCGCCGCCATCTACACGAACCTCCCGCCCGGCACCTACTCGTTCACGGCGTCCGTCTCGGCCGACGACGGGCCGTTCGGACCACCGAACCCGGAACTCACGATCCGGGTCGAGCCGCGGCCTTACCAGACCTGGTGGTTCCTGGCGCTCTGCGTCGTCACCGCCCTGGGCGGCGCCTGGGCGCTTCACACCGTGAGGGTCCGGCTGCTCAGGGCCCGCGCCCGGGAGCTGGAGGGGCTCGTCGCCGAGCGGACGCGGAGTCTCCTCCTCGAGAAGGAGCGGACCGAGGAGGCGAACCGCGTCAAGAGCCAGTTCCTGGCGAACGTCACCCACGACCTGAGAACGCCCCTGAACGCGATCATCGGCTACACCGACCTGCTGCGGGAGCAGGCCGACGAGCGGAATCTCTCTGATTTCTCCGACGACCTCGGGCGGATCCGGCGGGCGGCCGAGCACCAGCTCGCGCTCGTCAACGACGTCCTCGATCTCGCGAAGGTCGAGGCCGGCCGGCTCGACGTCACCGTCGTGCGCGTCGATCTCCCGGCCTTCCTCGCCGACATCCTCGCCACCGTGGAGCCGGTGGTACGAAGAGACGGGAACCGCCTCGAGGCCGAGGGCCTCGGGACGATGGGGACGATCCGGACCGACCCGACCCGCCTGCGGCAGATCCTCCTCAACCTCCTCTCGAACGCCGCCCGTCACACGACGAACGGCACGGTCCGGCTCGAGACGGAGCGCGCGCCCGGCGAGGTGGTCCTCCGGGTACGCGACACCGGCGTCGGCCTCGCCCCCGACGAGATCGCCGTCCTGTTCCAGGCCTTCTCCCAGGCAAGAGGCGGCGACTCGCAGGGAGGGACGGGGCTCGGCCTCGACATCAGCCGCCGCCTCGCGCGCCTCCTCGGCGGAGACATCTCCGTCGAGAGCGCTCCGGGACGCGGGTCGACGTTCACGCTCCACCTGCCGGCGGGCGAGACCTGACCCGGAGCCCTGTCGTCGTCAGGGTCGGGCTCGTCGCGGCGAAGCGCGGCGGCGAGCGCTCCGGTCCGGCACGGCCTAGACTTCGCACCATGACACGACTCCTCGCCACGTCCGCGCTCCTTCTCGGACTCCTCGCGGGCGGCTGCAAGTGCCCGTGGGAGGGAAAGAACGTCTGGCTCGCGACCGATGCTTCGCAGGACAGGACTCTCGAGACCCGAACCGGCGACGAGCTCCTCCTCGACCTGGCCGTCACACCCGGCTCGAAAGCGAAGTGGTTCGTGGTGGAGGTGGACGAGAAGGTCCTCGAGCGGAAAGGCCCCGCCGAGGAGCAGCCGGGCGGCGCGAGCGTGAGGATTCCGTTCCACGCGCGCCGGCCGGGGGTCACCGATCTCGTCGCCTTCTACGCCACGGCGAGGAATGCCCCCCCGGAGAGGACCTTCCGGACGACGGTCTGGGTCCGCTGAAGGTGCGCTCCCCGGCCCGCCGGTGTAACGTCTCGTGAGCAGCCGCAAACGATGAACGGACTTCCGCTCCTCCCGGACGCCGAGTGGCTCGAGACGAACGGTCTCGGCGGCTTCTCGCTGTCCACCGTCTCGGGCCGCAACGCGCGCCGGTATCACGGCCTCCTCGTGGCGGCGACCTCGCCTCCCACCGGCCGCGCCGTTCTCCTCGGCAAGCTCGAGGAGACTCTCGTCCTCGGCGAGGAGCGGTTCGACCTCTCGGTCAATCGCTATGCGGGCCGGCTCCACCCCCGGGGCGATCTCCACCTGCGTGCCTTCCGCGTCGATCCCTTCCCGACGTGGGAGTTCGAGGTCGGGGACGTGCGGCTGAAACGGACGTTCCTCCTCGTCCATGGCGAGGAGACCGCGGTGATCTGCTGGGAGCTGACGTCCGAGCCCGCGGGACCCGTCCGCCTCGAGGTCCGGCCTCTCCTCGTCTACCGCGGCCACCACGAGCTGCGCGGCCCTGCCACGCCGTGCGACCCGGCCGTCTGGAGGGAGGACGGAGCGGTTCGCCTCCACCCGTGCGTGGAGCTCCCCGACCTGCGCCTGGCTCACGACGCCGAGTCGGTCACGGAGACGTTCTTCTGGTACCGAGGCCTCGAGTACGACCTCGACCGCGAACGCGGCTTCGAGTTCACCGAGGATCTCTTCTCGCCCCTCGCCTTCTCGTGGGACCTCTCTGCCCGCCCCGAGGCGACGCTCGTCGCGACGCTCGGGAGCCGCTCGGCGGCCGACGCGCCGGCGCTCTCTGCCGCCGAAGAGAAGCGCCGACGACGCGTCGAAGGGGCCGGCTCCGACCGCCGCCTCCTGCGTCTCCTGCGCGCGGCCGCCGATCGATTCGTCGTGAGGCGCGGCGAAGGGTGGACCATCATCGCCGGCTACCCCTGGTTCACCGACTGGGGGCGCGACGCGATGATCGCCCTCCCCGGCCTCCTCCTCGCCACGCGCAGGTTCGACGTCGCCCGGTCGGTCCTCGAGACCTTCGCGCGCCACGTCGACCGCGGCATGGTCCCCAACCGCTTCCCCGACGAGGGGACCGAGCCCGAGTACAACAACGTCGACGGGACGCTCTGGTTCATCGAGGCGGTACGCGCCTACTACGAGGCGGCCCGCGACGAGTCTTTCCTCCGGCAGGTCTACCCGCTCCTCGTCGAGATCGTCGAGCGTCACCTGCGGGGAACCCGCTTCGGCATCCACGCCGACGTCGACGGCCTCCTCTCCTCGGGCGAGCCGGGGCAGCAGCTGACCTGGATGGACGCCAAGGTCGACGGTCTCGTCGTCACCCCGCGCAGCGGCAAGCCGGTGGAAGTCCAGGCGCTCTGGCACAACGCCCTGCGCATCGTCGCGCTCTACGCCGCGAACCTCGGCGACGCCTTCACGGCGGCGCGCCTCCTCGCCCTCGCGGACCAGGCGCGGGAGAGCTTCGCCGCGCTCTTCTGGGACGCAGAATCCGGTTACCTCGCCGACGTCGTCGCACCCGACGGGACGCGCGACCTCACGCTCCGCCCCAACCAGCTCTTCGCCCTCTCCCTCCACCGTCCGCTCCTCACGGGCGCCCGCGCGGCAAGCGTCCTCAGGGCCGTGGAGGAGCGCCTCCTCACCCCATACGGCGTCCGGTCCCTCGACCCCGCGCACCCCGACTACCGCGGCCGCTTCGAAGGCGGCCCCGCCGAGCGCGACGCGGCCTACCACCAGGGCACCGCATGGCCCTGGCTCCTCGGCCCGCTCGTCGACGCCCACCTCGCCGTCCGCGGGAACACCCCCGACAGCCGAAGGACGGCCGCCGCGTGGCTCGCACCCCTCGTCGAGCATCTCTTCGGAGCGGGCCTCGGCCTCCTCCCCGAGGTCTTCGACGGCGATCCGCCGCACCGCCCGGGGGGCTGCGTGGCGCAGGCGTGGAGCGTGGGCGAGATGCTGCGGGCGGTGCTGAAGACCGGAGCCTGAGGCCCGGGCGGGCCCCAGGCGAGCCCAGCTGTCAGAAGTAGAAGGCCTGCATCTGGATCGTGTACTGATCGGCGCTCTTGCCGACCTTCGGATCGATCCTCCCGTACGCCGCCTTGATGTTGAAGTTGTGTCCGGCCGGGAAAAGGCCGAGGCCCACGGACCAACGAGTCTCGTCCCCGGCGTCGGTACCTGCGAGGTCCTTTGTCGTCCACGTGCAGTACGGCATGAGCCTGGCTTTCGACCAGTAGTAGCCGGCCTCGCCGTAGAGCACGTCCTGCTTTGGAAGGGCAGCCAGGAAGCTCCCGCCGTCATATCGGATCCAGTCGAACTGGCCGCTGATCGCCCCCGGGCCAAGCGGATGATCAAAATAGACGTCGGCCGCAAACGACCTGTAGTCCTTCTGGAAGTCGTACCCCCCGCCGACGGCCAGGATCCGCTTCTTGCCGAGACTCGTTCCGGTGTAGAAGACCCCGGTGTCGGCGTCGAGGAAGTTGTACTGGAGGCGCGCGGTCCCACGCAGGGACTGCCGACTTGCTGCGTCCCGGTTCCCCTGCCAGACGCCGACCCGGTACTCGAGTCGTTTCTTCGCCGGATAGCCACGGAGCTGAAAGCCGGTGTCACGCCCGACGACGTTCTGCTCTGGTCCGCTGAACAGGAACGAATACGGACCGTAGTCCAGTGCCATGAGGCTGGCAGCGCTCTGAAGCGAGTTGTGCGCGATGCCGGTCAGGAAGAGACCGCCGTCGACGATGAACTCGTCGGCGACTTTCCAGGAAACGAACGCATCCTGGACGATGATGCCGGAAGTGACTTTGGATCCGTTTACTACTTTACCGAGATTAGGGCTGTCGGTC
>CALBDV010000195.1 GCA_937927565.1 uncultured Holophagales bacterium | reverse complement strand
CGATGAGGGTCGCGATGCCGTGGCGGACGGCGTTCTCGACGAGCGGCTGGAGGAGAAGCGGCGGGATGGCGGTGGCCAGGAGCGTCTCGTCGACCAGCTCCTCGACCTCGAGGCGGCGGCCGTAGCGGACTCTCTCGACGGCGAGGAACTGCTGCGCGAGCGCCAGCTCCTCACGGAGCGGGATGAGCGCCCTCTCACCGGAGGACAGGCTCCGGCGGAGGAAGTCGGAGAGGAGGACGCACATCTCGCGCGCCCGCGCCGGGGCCGTCGTCGTCAGGGCGCTCACCGAGTTGAGCGCGTTGAAGAGGAAGTGCGGGTTCAGCTGCGCCTTCAGCGCCTCGAGCTCGGCCTCGCGCGCCAGGACGCGGGCCTCCATCGCCCGCCGCTCGGCCGCCTGCGACGACTCGAGCGAGAGGAGGATGTAGTGGAACGTCACCGCGAGGAGGTAGAGGAGGACCCCGAGGACGAAGAGGGGCGGCACCGCCCTCCCGAACCGCTCCGGAAGGGTCGAGAGCTCGGGAAAGGTCCCGAGCAGGCTCGCGAGCGTCGAGCCGGCGAGCGTGAGGAGCGAGGCGGCGATCAGCGCCCCGACGACGTGGACGCCGAGGACCGAGCCGGTCCGCGAGCGCGTCAGCGGCGTGCTGCGGCAGGCGTAGAAGGAGGAGAGGCAGAGGAACGCGTAGACGAGGGAGAGCGGCGCGGCGAGCGCCGCCGCCTCGCCGATCGAGAGGCTCCCCGGAAGCGCGAGCAGGTAGGCCTGTATCGCCGCCAGGGGAACCCAGGCGAGGAGGTAGGCCAGAAGCCTCTCCCGGCGAGCCAGGATGGGATGCACGTCAGTTCTTGATGTCGAGGCCGCCGAAGACGACGAAGCCGTCGATGACGAGCCTCTTCGGCGGGACGTCTCCGTCGAGGGGAGGGTGAGCGCTCTTGTCGTCGGTCCCGCCGAAGATCGCGAAGGCTTTCACGTCGACGGCCCAGTCGCGCGGAACGCGGATGTCACCGCCGCCGAACGCGATGAAGACGGTGACCGAAACCTGGTCGTCGGGGATCCGGCAGTTCGTCAGGTCGAGCTCGAAGCCCCCGAAGAGGGCGTTGATCTCGCCTCCGAGGAACTCGTTCGTCGTGATCGAGCGGTCCCACCCGCCGAAGATCGCCGTCTCGTCGAGCGTCGCCGCCGTCCGGCTCTCGATCGTCCGGTCGGGAAAGGTCCTGCCGCCGGCCTTCTGGACGAGACGGATGCCGAGCGCCACGAGGACCAGGGGCGCCAGCTTCCAGACCGGGAAGCGGAGGATGTCGAGCTTGTCGAGGAGGAGGAGCGTTCCCGCCAGGGCGAGGACCCACCCCCAGAAGCCGTTCCAGAAGCCCCGCCGCTGGAACACCTTCGTCAGCCCCACCGCCACGAGGGCGAGGGGCCAGAGGCGGAGGAGGAACCTCGCCGAGACGAGGCCGAAGTTGTCGAGCGTGAAGAGGAGGCCCACGACGATGACGAGGATTCCGAACACGAGCCGGACCGCGCCCGCCGCCGCCGGGAGTTTCGGGTTCTTCATGTTCATGGCCAGCCTCCGCGCTCCCCGGTAGGGAGCCTCTGCCCCAAGTTACGTGCCCGGAGGGAGCCAGGCTTCACCGATTCGGCCAACCGACGCCGGGCGTCGGCGAGCGGAGGCCAGAGAAGGTCAAAGAAGGTCGGAGAGGATCAGAGGCCGGGCCGGCCGAGGCGGAATGTCGTCGAAAAGCCGTCGGCGGGAACGCGAATCGTCACCTCCACCGCCCCGCCGTCCGTGCAGGAGTAGACCTCCTCCACCTCGGGCCCGGCCGCGGCGAGCCTCCTCACGGCGGTCCCGTCGAGCGGTGCCCCCCGCAGCGACGGGAGGAAGGGGAACTTCACGTCGTGCCACGGCGTGACGTCGCCGTCGGGGCGCCCCTCCACGAGGCGGCTGCACTCGACGAACCGGAAGTGCCCCACGTCGTGCGCGGCCCGGTAGCGCCGAACGGCCGTGAGCGGCGCCCCTCCCGCCCCCGGGAGCGGAAGGTCCTTCGGGAAGATCGGGTCGAAGACGACCTCCTCACCCGTCTCGGCCTCGCGGAAGACGCCGAAGTGCCGCGTGAGGCGGTCGGCGAGGGAGAAGCCCGCGTCGCCGTCGAGAAAGAGGGCGAGGCCGACCGCGGTCGCGGCGAACGGGTGGGGTGAGCGCTTGACCCTTTTCTCCCCGAACCGCTCCCGGAGCCGCCGGCCGACGAGCGGGAAGGCCCCGGCTCCACCGACGACGTAGACGCCCGCCAGCTCCCCCTCCGCGACCTCTCCCGCCCGGAGGACCGGATCGGTCGCCGCGATCGTCCGTTCGACGAGGGGCGCGCAGGCGTTCCACACCTCCTCGATCGGAAGGGCGATCGGGGGAAGGCCCAGGGGCGACAGGTCGAGGACGAGCCTGCGGGTGTTCGGGCCGACGGCTTCCTTCTGCCGCGCGCACTCCTCGAGGAGGAGGTCGCGCGCGTCGGCGTCCGGCTCCCCCGCCCCGGCGAGCGCCAGGACGGCCGCCAGGATCGCCTCGTCGAAGTCGTCGCCTCCGAGCCGCCTCACCCCTTCGCTCGTGACGACCTCGTTCGTCTTCCCCGTCATCCTGAGGAGCGAGGCGTCGAACGTGCCGCCGCCGAGGTCGTAGACGAGGACGTTCTCGCGACGCGACGTGATCGTCGAGCGGAAGCGATGGGCGTACTCGAAGCCGGCCGCCGACGGTTCGTTCAGGAGGGCCACGGGCGTGAAGCCGGCCGCGCGGAACGCCTCCAGGGTCAGGAAGCGCTGCGCGCTCGAGGAGTTCGCGGGGACCGAGATCGCAACTTCGAGCGGCTCCCCCTCCGCGACGGAGGCGTTCGAACGGGTGAGGAGGTCGTCCTTCACCTGGGAAAGGAACCCGGTGAGGAGGTCGAGGAGGAGGACGGGACAGCCCCCGATCTCGACCGAGGCTCGCGGTCCGGCGTCGGCGAGGAGTCTCTTGAACGAGCGGACGATGCGGACTCCCGGTTCGTGCCTCACGGCCACGGCGTCGAATCCGTAGCGCAGCTCGCCGGACGGGAGGAACGCGGCGAGCGACGGGTAGGGGTCTCCCCCCTCGAAGGCGACCACGGGGTAGTTCCCGCGGTCGACCATCGTCACCACCGTGTGGGTCGTCCCGAAGTCGACGCCGAGGCGCATGCTGACGTGGAGTTTACGGACTTTCGGGGAATTCGAAGACGGCCGGGCTCGCGCCGCGCCAGCTCAGCGCGTCAGCTCGAGGCCCGTCGCCTCGAGCGCCGGCCCTCCGCCGGCCCCCTTGGCGCGGAAGACCCCCTCGGCCGTCGCCGAGGCACCGGAGGCGTTCGGCGGGAGAGCCACGCCCGCCTCGCTCATCGTGACGCGCAGCGAGGCCGACCCTTCGGTGAGGGAGAGCGCACCGTCTTCGGAACGGACCGTCCCGCGGACCTGGATCGTCCTGCCGTCGAACGCGGAGGCCTTGCGGTGCAGCTCGGCAATGGAGACCGGCGTCAGCCCCCGGAGCGGCTTCCCGTAGAGCTCCGCCCCCGGGGCCGACAGGGCCAGCCCGGCGAGGAGGAACGCGGCGAGGATCCATCGAAGCCTCACGCCTCCATTGTAGGCCGTCGTGCCCTCGGGGTAGGCTCCCCGCCGCATGGAGAGCTTCGACTCCGTCCTCAAGGCCCTCGTCGGCGCCGTCGGCGTCGCCAGCGGCGCGGCCTACATTCCCCAGGCGGTGCGGATCTGGAAGAGGCGGTCGAGCGACGACGTTTCCGTCGTCACCTACCTCCTCTTCCTCCTCGGCCAGGTCATCTGGCTGACCTACGGCGTCCGGTTCGGCCTCTTCGAGATCGTCCTCGGGATGTCGGCGAACCTCGCCGGCAACCTCGCCGTCATCCTCTCGGCCTTCCGCTTCCGCAGCCGCGCCGCGTGACGCTCCGCCCGCTCCCCGTCCCGCCGGGCGCGGAGGAGTACCTCGCCTTCGACAAGGAGGCGGGACAGAACGCGCACGGCTTCGGCGGCCTCTTCGAGGAGGCGCGACGGGCGCTGGGGAGCGACCTTCACCTCGTCCACCGCCTCGACCGGATCACCTCCGGCCTTCTGCTGCTGGCCCGCGGGGAGACCGCCCTTCGCGCCGCCCACGACGCGTGGGCGACGCGGGTCTCCAAGACCTACCTCGCGCTCGTCCGCGGCATCCCCACCGAATCGGAGGGGACGATCGACTACCCCGTCCTGGAGCACCGCTCGGGGAGGCCCTGGCTCATGGAGCGTGCCGTTCGGGCGGCGTACGACCCCGACCGCGCCGCGCGGCTCCTGCGGGGCGAGGGGCTCTCCTTCGTCCCGCCGCTCCCGGCCCCCGCCCGGTCCGCCGTCCACCCCGCCGGCCGGCCCGCGCTCACCCGCTGGAGGCTCCTCGAGCCCCGCGGAGCAGACGCCCTCCTGGAGCTTTCGCCCGAGACCGGACGGATGCACCAGCTGCGCGTCCACCTCGCGGCCATCGGGCACCCGCTCCTGGGCGACCCGCTCTACGACCCGGAGACCGTCCGGGGCGCCGCCGGCACCGGGCCTGCGCCGTTCCTGCGCGCCGTCCGGATCGTCTGGGAGGAGCCGCCCGGGGCACCCGCCGGGACGGCCTGGAGGTTCGAGGCGCCGGCGTCTGAGATGATCCCGGCGTGACCGCTTCCCTCCCCCCCGAGACCCTCGAACTCCTCCGGAACCTCTGCGACGGCGCCCCGCTCGTCATCTTCGACCTCGAGACGACCGGTCCCGACCGCCTCACCGACCGGATCGTCGAGGTGGCGGCCCTGAAGGTCTCCCCCGACGGCAGCGTCGCGGTCTTCGAGCAGCGCGTGAACCCCGGCGTGAAGATTCCTTCCGAGGCGACGGCCGTCCACGGGATCACCGACGCCGACGTGGCCGACGCCCCCTCCTTCGCCACCGTCGCCCCCGGCCTCGCCGCGTTCCTCGAAGGGTGCGACCTCGCGGGCTACAACCTGCGCGGCTTCGACATCCCGCTCCTGGGCCGCGAGCTCGACCGGGTCAAGGTCCCCTTCTCCTTCGACGGGCGGCGCGTCGTCGACGCCCAGGTCATCTACTTCCGCAAGGAGCCGCGCGACCTCTCGGCCGCCGTCCGCACCTTCGTCGGGCGCGAGCATGCCGGGGCCCACTCGGCCCTCGCCGATTCGATCGCCGCCGCCGAGGTCCTCGCGGGCCAGCTGAAGCGCTACGAGGATCTTCCGCGCGGAATCGAGGCCCTCGCCGCCTTCACCGCCCCCGTGGAGGGGCGCTGGGTCGACGCCGACAAGCGCTTCGTCTGGCGGGACGGCGCCGCGGTCTTCAACTTCGGCGGAAAGCGGGGCCAGACGCTCGCCGACGTCGCGGCGAAGAACCCCGAATACCTCGAATGGATGCTCGACGCCGACTTCCCCGACGAGGCGAAGAGGATCGTCCGGGAGGCCCGAGAGGGGCGGTTCCCGGTCCGCAAGTGACGGACCCGTCCCCTCCGAGCGGCCGCGGGCTCGCACGGACTCGCCACCACCTCGTGAGGCTCGCCCTGCTGACGCTCGGCTGGTCGATGCTCGCCCTCGGCCTCGTGGGGGGGCTCCTCCCCTTCATTCAGGGGTGGCCCTTCGGCGTCGCGGGGGCCGTGCTCCTCTACGTCGAGAGCCGCTGGTTCCAGCGAAAGGTCCGCCGCTGGCGGCAGCG
>CALBDV010000194.1 GCA_937927565.1 uncultured Holophagales bacterium | reverse complement strand
GACCTGACCCCAATCGGTCACAAGCGGCCGTCACTCCCGCTCCGAGCACTTGCAGTCGCCTCGGCGCGCCCACTCGACGTCCTTCGAGAAGGAATGGCCGCCTCCCATGTCTAGCACAAGGCGGCCCCTCAGACGCGTTCCGTTCGCGACCGCATCGAGGGTGATCATGGTCTTCGTACCCAGCTGTCGCAGGACCATCTGTGCCCCGACAACTTCGACTTCGAGGGGAAGCCGCTCCGGCGGCCCACCTCCCTCCCACATGCACAGCGTCGCGGTCCGAGAGGCTCCTGAGGCTGGATGGAAGACAACCTCGAAGCCGGCGAGGTCCCCTGCCTCGGCCACGTAGTTCAGATCAGAGAAGCAGCCCAGCGCCACGTCGGGGACCTGGGCCGATCGACACCCAACGCAGAACAACCCTATGGCGATCAATCGAAGTCGCATCGCGGTTCTCATCGCCTCGCCGCCCTCTAGTAAGAGCGGGACACGGGAAGTGCCCTGAGTTGAGCATCGGGATTTCGAACCAGCTTCTCGAAGCCGGCTGGATTCCGATTACGCATGGTCTCGTAGACCGCGCGCTGGAACTGGTTCTCCTGGATAAGCGCCTTGTAGGCGCCGTCGACCTTTCCGGTTCGTGCGTCGCGAGTAATCAGATTCGTAGCCTGGAAGTGCCACGGATCCTTCGCCCGAAGCGAGGGGTTTGAAAGCTGGCGGAATCCGTTGCTCCCCGCGATATCACGTAGCTCGTCGACACTGACGCCCAGCTTCTGAAATGAGATATCGAACGCGAGGCCGGCCATGTGCGGGCTTGTACCGTCGGTGTTGACGACGGCCGCTCCGCCGTCCACCTGCTCCTGTTGTTCCTCCGGCGTTCGGAAGACGAAGGTGAAGCGTGGATCACCGCCTGCGCTTCGCATGCCTCCGAGAAAGCCTTGCAGGTTCGCCTCAAGGCGCGTGTCCACGTAGCTGATTCTCATCTCCGACTGTTGGCCCGCCCTGAATGGCACCAGCACCGGAACCACCGCCTTCCCATCCGGGTCTACGTACTTGAGCGGGTTATTCCTAGCGTAGGTTAGG
>CALBDV010000193.1 GCA_937927565.1 uncultured Holophagales bacterium | reverse complement strand
TCGGTGGTTGGCCAGGAGTCCTGGGTGGGATGACCCTGCTGAAGACTCGGCGCAGCGTTGAGGGGCCGTCAGAAGAGCGGTCGGATAGCACCCTGCGCACTGAATCGGTGAAGATCATCTCCGGAGAGTCCGGGAAATCCTGCACGGCGGCGAGCCTCGAGACGAAGTCGGACCGGGCCGCGAGATCCGGAGTGCCGCCGGTCGCGAACGTCCGGGCGAGAGCAGTCAGCCGAAGGACGGCGTCTCTAGGAGATGGGGACCCCCAGGGGAGGAGGTCGTCTATGCCGGAGGTGGCCCCCAGCACCCGAAGGTCCTGGAGCGTGCGGAGAGCATGAAGGGGTTGGCCTCCGTGGTGGAAGGCGAAGTGGTGGACGGCGACCTCGATCGCGGCTTCGTCTGCGACGACGAGGAGTCCGGGGGAGTGGGGAAAGCGGCGGGGCGGCCGCGCGTGGGCGCGCACGGCATTGAACCCGGGGCCCCGCTCGAAGCCGATGGTTGCGGGGAGTGCTGCGTGTAGCTCGATGAGCGTGCCGGCTGTGGTGATGGCAGCGTACTCGTGCGCCTCGCCGGCAATCGAGCGGTATGAGGCTCCTATTCGAGCCGCGGCGGCCTGCCAGGCGACGAGGTCGCACTCCTGCACGAGGATGTCCGCGTCGCAGAGGTCACGTTCGTCTTCATAGCGGCCGTCGAGGATGAGCGCCACGCCCTTGATGGCGATGGCCTCGCGGCCCGAGAGTTCGGGCGTTTCGCAGAGCCGGGAAAGGAGCTGCAAGACGGCCGAGACGCCGTGCTGAGCTCCCATTCCCTGCGCGACGGCCAGACGGACCTCGGTATCGACGTCCTCTGCAGGTAGGCGCCCAGCGAACCTGGCGAGGGCCGAAACGAGGCCGTAGCGCCCGGCGAGACTGCGAAGTTCGCTGAGGGACCCAGCCTCCCGAAGCGCCCGCCACGAGGCGCGCAGGTGGTCGTCGGGCGCCTGGCACACCAGGTCGAAAAGGAACTCGAGAGGCCGGAGGTCTGCCTTCAACGACCGGGATTATTGACCGGCCTGGAGAACGAACAGGAGAGAACGGT
>CALBDV010000192.1 GCA_937927565.1 uncultured Holophagales bacterium | reverse complement strand
TCGCTTCAAAGATTCTGAAAATTGGTAAAACAACTACTTGACACGCCGATTCCCGTGGTGATACGAATTGCGGTGGCAAAAACCACCAGCATTCAACGCCGCCCTCGACCAGACCCCACCTCAACGTGACACGGCAACAGGAGGCGACATGAGACCGCGGATCCGCTCCTTCCAACCGATCCTCTGGCTGTTCCTCTTCGGCATCAGCTCGTTCGCGCTCGCGCAGGACTACCGCGGGACGATCAAGGGGCGGATCGCGGACAACCAGGGCGGCGCGCTGCCCGGGGTGTCCGTCACGATCACGAACGTCGCGACGAACGTCTCCGCGACTGCCGTGACGGACGCCAAGGGCTTCTACCGGGTCCCCTACCTGAATGCCGGGACGTACGACGTGACGGCGAAGCTGACCGGGCTGCAGGCGACGGCCCGCAAGGGGATCGCCGTCAACGTCGGCTCGCTCCTCACGGTCGACCTCGTCATGAACATGGGGGTCTCGTCGGAGATCATCGTGACGGGCGGCGCCCCGCTTCTCGACCAGACCTCACCGGTCACCGGGCAGGTCGTCACGCGGGAGCAGATCAAGGAGCTGCCTCTGGCCGACGGCACGGCCTACATGCTGAGCCGCATCGCGCCCGGCATCGTGGAGACGTCGGACCTCCACTTCTCGCGCCCGGGCGACAACGCGAACCTCGGCGGCGTCATAGCGAACGGCGTGAGGGGCGGCAACGACTTCACGCTCGACGGTGCTCCGAACATCGTTTCCGACCGGCGCGTCGGCTTCTCCCCTCCGTCGGACGCGATCTCGGAGTTCAAGGTCGAGACGAACGCGTTCGACGCCCAGTCGGGCCACACGGCGGGCGCCGTCATCAACCTCGCCCTCCGGAGCGGAACGAACCAGTTCCACGGGGCGGCCTCCTACTTCAACCGCTCGAGCGACCGGACGGCCCTTTCCCCCTTCCAGCACAAACAGGGGACGAAGAACGAAGAGAGGCAGTACGACCGATTCTCCGCGATGCTGGCCGGGCCGATCGTCAAGGACTCGACCTTCTTCATGGTCGCGTACGAGAAGCTCGAGGACGCCACGGGAGAGCCTGTCACGTGGTCCGTCCCGACGGAGAAGATGAGGAGGGGTGACTTCTCCGAGCTCCTCGCCCTCGGCATCAAGATCTATGACCCGCTGACGGGGACGTCGAACCGGACGGCGTTCGACGGGAACATCATCCCGACGAGCCGGCTCAACCCGATCGCCCTCGCGCTGATGCAGTACTACCCGGCGGCGAACCAGGCCGGGAAGTCGGACCAGACGAACAACTACTACTCGCCGCAGGACCGGACCTACGACTACAACTCGGTCATCGGCAGAATCGACCAGAGCCTCTCCGGCGGGCACCAGCTCTTCGTGAACGCCTACTGGAACCAGCGGCTCGAGGACCGGTACAACTGGGCCGGCGTCGTCAACGACTTCGCCGTCACGCAGGGCGTCGACACGCGCGACAACTTCGGCACGACGCTCGGCTACACGGGGACCTTCTCCTCGTCGCTCATCGGCGACCTCCGCCTCTCCTACTCGAAGTTCGGTGAGCGCCGGTCCCCGTCGGACACCTTCGACCCCGCCTCGCTCGGCTTCGACGCGAAGACGGTCGAGCTCTTCCGCGGCTACGACTACCTTCCGAGGTTCGACATCGCCGGCTTCGCGACCCTGGGCGCGAACCGGTCCGACTACACGAAGGGCTTCAACCGCCCCTTCTACAACTACGCAGCGGCCCCGTCGGTGACCTGGCTCCTGAAGGACCACACGGTCCGGGCCGGGTACGACTTCCGCTACCAGAAGTGGTGGAGGACGGACGCCGGCTACCTCGCGGGGCGCTACAACTTCACGGGCGCCTACACGCGCGCGAACAACAGCGCTGCCATCCAGCAGGGCCAGGCGCTGGCGCAGTTCCTCCTCGGCCTCCCCACGTCGGGCGGCAACAGTCTCATCGACTGGAACACCTACGGCGACTACAGCCAGATCAACAATGCTCTCTACGTCAACGACGAGTGGCGGATCGGAAAGAAGCTGACGATCAACGGCGGCCTGCGCCTCGAGATCGACAACGGGCTCACGGAGTCGAACGACTGGAACATCTACGGCTTCGACCTGACGAGCTCCAACCCGGTCGAGGCCGCGGCGAAGGCGGCCTACGCGACGAACCCGATCCCCGAGATCCCGGTGAACGAGTTCGCCGTCCGGGGCGGACTCCTCTACGGCTCGGGCGCCACCTGGGACACGATCACGAAGGTCCTCCCGCGCATCGGCGCGTCGTACCTCCTCACGGAGAAGACGGTCGCGCGGGCCGGCATCGGTCTCTTCTCCTTCCCGTACTTCTTCGACAACATCAACCAGACGGGGTTCTCCCAGTCGACGCTCCTCGTCTCGACGGAGAACAACGGCTCGACCTTCATCGCCGACCTCAA
>CALBDV010000191.1 GCA_937927565.1 uncultured Holophagales bacterium | reverse complement strand
CGCGAGGGTCCTGGGGGCGGCGGAGGACTGGAGCGGACCGTGGATGCTCCTGACGCTCCTCGCGGCCGCCCTTGCACTTCCGGCGCTCGCGCTTGCCCAGCGCGAGTTCGACGAGCCCTACGATGCCGTCGTCTACGCAGGGGCGTACTTCGCCGGCGGGGGTGCCGTCGTCCACATCTGGAACCTCCCGGCCTCGCTCGTCGACTCGCCCTACCGCTCGGTCCTGCGCGCTGAGGCCGTTCCGGACGCGCGCGACCTCCTCCTCCTTCTCTCGTCGCCGGGCCCGATCCGCGGCCTCGTCGAGTGGCTCTTCCTGCTCGGCTGCGGCCTCGCGATCGGCGGAGTGCTCGGGCGGATGTGGACGAGCGGGCCGGGGATGCTTCGCCGGACCGGCGCCTGTGCGGCCGCGGCCCTTGCCCTCTGGGTTGGCGACGTGGCGTTCGGCGCCGCGGCCGCGTGGCGTCTCGGGCTCCTCGTCGTCGCGGGCGGGCACGCCCTTATTCTGAAGCGGGGATCACCCCACCGCGAGAAGCCGGAACGCCTCGAGGCCGACCTCGTCGCGAAGGCCGTCAAGACGACGTTCCTCGTCCTCGGGGCGGTCTTCTTCGCGATGGTCGTCCTCGTCTACGTCGGAGGGCCGCGGTTCGAGTTCCTCTCGGCGGTTCCTGCCGACCTGCCTTCTCTCGTGCCGCCCGGGGGTGCGCGGTGAAGCCGCTCGGCGTCCCGGTCCTCGCCGCCCTCCTCGCCCTCGCCCCCTCGCTCCGGGCCGACGACGGCGCCCGGCCCGAGAGCTGGTGGGAGAACCCCGTCTATCCCGACGTGCCGAGCTCGGTGAAGGCGGCGGTCGAGGAGGCGAAGCGCGCCGGCGGCGAGCCCGAAGGGCCGCTCGGGCTCTTCCTCCGCTTCAACCTCACCGGCAAGGACCTTCCCGGCGGCGCCTGGAAAGGCGAGGAGCGGCAGTCCGTCCGGAACCTCCTCGTGACGTGGCCGACCGACGTCGCGCGGGACGATCTCTTCTCGCCGGTCCTGGATCGTGCGAGGAGGGGCATCGAGAGGGACCTCGACGTCGTCGAGTCGCGCCTGGCCCGGTTCGGCCTGCCGCGCCCCGAAGGGCTCGTCTACCTGAAGTTCGTGCCGACGATCGACTCCCTGAACCGGGGCGGCGTCGGCCGGGGCGTCGACGAGGAGCGCGTGGGCGGCGTGACGATCCTCTGCCGGTACGTCGTGATCCCGCTGAGCCCGTTCTCCCTGGACGAGATGCGCAGCCCGGGCCTCGACCGGCACAGGTGGGCGCAGGAGGCGGTGGAGACGGCGATCCGCACCTTCCGGCACGAGCTCGTCCACGTCCACGCCAACACCGCCGTCGGGCCGCCGGACTACGCCGACCGGGAGAAGTTCCCGCAGTGGTTCGACGAGGGGATCGCGACCTACCTGGGCGGCGACGCCCATGCGAGCCTCGCGGGCGCCTACCGCGACTTCCAGGCGAACGTCCTCTACCTCGTCGAGAAGAAGGGGCCGTCCGTCTTTGCGGCCTTCGTCGGTGATGCCGTCCGGGAGAGGGACGCGACCGGCGCCCTGCGTCGGCACTATGGCTTGGACGGCGCGACGGCCCTGCGTGGCGCGGCGGCCGACTGGGACCACCGGTCCGGAAGGGTCGGCGTCCTCTTTTTCCTCGGGTTCCTCGCGGCCGTCATCCTCTCCTTCCGCCTCGACCGCTTCCCCTTCCTCGGCGGCCTCTCCGCCCTCCTCGCCCTGCTCTTCCTGTGGTGGGCCTCCTCGGGAACGCCGGAGTATCTCCAGGGGACCAATGGCCCGATTTCCGTCCTCGTGACGAAGATCCTCTTCGTCCTCGCGGCGGCCTTCCTCTCCGCGGGGGCCCTGGCGAGCTTCCGCGCGCCGCGCCGGCTCGCGCCGGTGCCGCCACGGCCCTTGAACCCGTACCTGGGAAGATGAGCGCGAGAACGGCGGCTACGAGCAAGGAGGAACGCGCGTGATGCTACGGCGACGAAGGCCAGAGGACGGCTCGCACCGTTCCGTACCGGCTTGGCGAAGCGATCCATCGCTTCTGACGCCGCAGGGAAGGCGGTGTGAAACTCTACGATCGCCGACTCCAGCGAAGGACAATCGACGCACATGATTGCGACGGACTTCTCCGCTGACGCCATCCTGGCCAGGGTCCGGACCCTTCCCGCGCCCGTCCTCGAAGCCATCGAACCCCTCGTCTACTCACGACCGGGCAGCTCTAGAATGCAGCGGCTTCTGGACGGCGCCTCGAATGTAATCCGGTTCCTGGGCTCCCTGGCCCTCGCTGACTATCTCCATAGCGGTCTCCGCATCGATACTGTCGATCAGCTGGTTTCGGATCACCTCGCTTCACCTGGTTCTACTCCGGGACAAGCGTGGAACTACGTCCGGCAGGTGGCGTGTCTCGTTGAGAAGGACCGACTGTTCCTTCGGGAGTTGCCGAGACTGCAACACAAATCCCTTCAGCAGGCAGCCGCCGACCTCATTCTTGCCCGTAATACTCATGCACACGCCCCTCGCCCCTCCGATCCCGAAGCAGATGGCGCGGTCCCTGCGCTCTTGCAGAGCCTGCTGACGCTGCTCGACGGGATTGAGTTCCTCGCCGCCTACCGGCTCGCAGCGCGTCCTGTCCAGCTCGACGCTCAGCTCCCGACCCAAAAGTCAGTGCTCAGCTTCGTCGGGCCATTCGTGGCCGCAGCCGAAGCGCAGACGGAGCTTCCGCCGGGCACTGTCTGCCTACTCAATCAAGAGGGCGAGTGGCTCGGCCTCTCGCCGCTGCTGATCCTTCGAGACGGGGCGCAAGCTCGATCCCAAAGGCCGCAGATTCTCCACTTCGACGGATCCCGTCGCGGCAGAGTCCGCTACTTCGCTTTCGGCGACGGGGAAACCATATCCCTGCCGTCAGAGCAGACGCTTGGTCCGCTCCATTTGCTCGGGCGCAGCGCCGCCGTCCGGGGGGCGTCCGACGCGACGCGAACGATGTCTGCCGACGAGAACCGCGAGGACATCCTCAGCCGGCTTCTGCGAAAACTCGACGACCTGGGTACCCACGTCAAGAGCTTGGAAGCGCAGCTTCGCCAAGTAAATGCTGTCGCTGCGATCGCACCGGACCTAGGCCTGCTCAGATGCGCACAGGTGCTGGAGCAGATACTGAATACCGTTCACCTCGAAAGGCTTGGGGAGCCTGAAACCTGGCAGCTTGCCAAGGTGCTCGCCAGGCTTCGGAAGGAGGACGTGATCCCGGAGGCTGTGGAGAAGGCCTGCTGGTATGTGTCCGGTGTTGGCAACCTGGCGCGCCACCCCACGACGGAAAGCGGAATGCCACGTCCGGCGATCGAGATCGGCGACGTGGAAGCGGTGCTGGCAGCGCTCCTTCGCGTCATTGAGTGGCTGTCAGCTCAGAAGGCGGCATCGCCGACAACGCGTCACTGATATCCGCGTCCGGCTCAGGAGCCCGGTCAGTCGGCCCCCTCCGGATTCCCGGTTACCGCTCCAATATCTCGCTTCGGCAAGAGGCGAGACAGTAACGAACCGATCCAACGAAAGGCCCGGCGTAGGAGCGACGGGGGGGCCAGCAGCAGCGACATGGCCGCCCCGCCGGCGACGACCGAGGCCACGAGCTGGCTTGGGCCGTGCTTAAGCGGAAGTTCCCGACCGAGAAAGACGGTATCCCACTGGCAAGTCATCGCTTGTGGCGATCATGAATTTG
>CALBDV010000190.1 GCA_937927565.1 uncultured Holophagales bacterium | reverse complement strand
CTGCTCCTGACACCGCACAACGACACGGTGCAGGCGCTGCGTTCCGCTTTCAATCGCCGTCTGCCGCTCTGGGAGGGACACGTGCGGGAAGCTCTCGAGGACCTCGTTGCGGTACTCGACCAGAGCATCGGGCTCCCCGGGAACGTGGCGGAGGCTGTGGTGTCTTTCCTCGGTTGCGTATGCACTGGGTTCACGCGAAGCGCATTCGGAGGGGTGCTCGTATCGGAAGCTCGGGCGGGATGCGGCGCCGCCAGACGGGGAAAGGCGGCAACACTCCAAGCCCTCGCACGAGCCCTCGTTGCTGAGCCCAACCACTGCGGCGTTGCGACGGTCCTGATGCAGCTGAAAGGCGAGATTGAAACGAACCCGGCCTTCAGGGATGTCCACATCGATCGGAGAAGGGAGTACATGGATGCCGTGGCCCTCGGCGGCTACCGTGATCCGGCCGAAGGGCTGGCCGAACTCGCGCGGCGTCGCAGCGCTCTTCACCCAATGCCGCCGACGAAGGCCCTGAGTACGGTCCACAAGGCGAAGGGGCTCGAGTGTGCAGACGTCGTGGTCCTGCCGTGCGACGTACTCCGCTTCCCAGACACTCCCGGAGGACGCCGGAAGCTCTACGTCGCACTGAGCAGGGCGACGCGCTCGCTCACACTCGTTGTTCCGCGAACGGGGATCAGCCCGCTCCTTCGGATGTAGGGCGCCGCGCGACGTGGCCTGATTCGGATTTCCATTCGCCTATACGGGCTGGCATCCCGGGACGGCCGCCGGCCTCGAAGAATAGAGTCAGCACGCTGATCCTAGTTAAGCCCCCCGAAACAAGTACCTGCGGTAGAGAGACATACGCCATCCCGACAGCGCGCGGGAACCGCAACCAACCCGCTTCGCCGTTACAGCCCGTCCCCATCTCCTGGGCGAAACACCTTCTCCCGATGCCACGCCAGGTACGACCGATGCCCATCCTCGAGTCCACGGACTCGGAGCGCCTCGCCAAAGCCGAGGAGCCGCCGCTCGTCAGGACCGAGGAGACCGGAGACGGCCACAGTTCCGTCGTCCGCAACGGTAATCAGCCCTCGGTCGAACGCGGCATCGAGCTGCGGTGCGAGGAGGAGGCCGTTGAAGACGTCGAGCCGCTCCGCGTCGGTCGCGCAGTCGGCCCACGGCTTGATGTGGCTGGCGCGTAGCAGCTCGACGACGGCGAGGCCCGTCACGGCGCATCGGCCCTCCCAGTAGTCGACGAGGCCGGCCCTGAA
>CALBDV010000189.1 GCA_937927565.1 uncultured Holophagales bacterium | reverse complement strand
TCGGACGTGAAGAAGCGCTGGCTTGAGCATTGGACAAGTCCACTTGAAGAGGGCGGGTTGGCGTTCGACTATCCCCAACCCGAACTGCGCACGCGGCCGATACTGCGTACTCACGGTACTCCGATCACCATTAGGCGCCTCGCGGCCGTCCACGGGGGCGGTTCGCGCGCTGTTGACTCGAGGACGTTCGCGCTAAGTCCGGTGTTCGCTCCCGGGCAGACCTCGGCCCTGACGATTCACGCTGAAGGACTTATCGTTGAAACAGATGTGTCTCTGCATGGTCTGCTGGAGGTCCTGGCGGAACTTCTCAGCCGGGTACACGGTATTCCCGGCGAGGCCCTGCGAATCGCAAGCACCTACTATCCCTTCACTGCGCCGTCAGTATGGGTGGGTCGCGCGGAGGACCACAGGGTGCCACTGGCCGCAGGTGGCCTTCTGCGCCCCGAGGTGCTGCGGATCTTGGGAGTAGATGCGAGCACCTATGTCGTCGCTGCCTTCGCGCTCTTCTTCTCTGTGAGTGGAGAGGAGACAGGCGGTAGCAACGACGCTCTCCCCGAGCGTTCGAACCGCGGGAGCGCGCAGTGAGCGCCCCAGTCTATCGGTTGCCCCTGAGGCGTTCACTGCTTGATCGCCTGCTGGGCCACAGGGAGCCGTCGCCTGAACGCCGTTTGCGGATCGACTCCTTGGAGGGGCTTGAGAAGCTCGGCTGTCGCCTGCTATCCATAGAAGAGGAGCGAGGTTTGCCTCGAAGGCACTCTTCCGGGAGAGTCGGCGAAGCGAGGCTCAGACCAGAGGGAGCAGATTCGGCAGAATGTGGCGTGGAAGTCCCGGCCGCACGTCTTGATCTGCTTGACCTCGGGGGACTCGTCGCGGGAATCAGGTGCTGGAACGAACCGAAACCGTTCGCCGTACCTGAAACACGTGAGCGACGAATGGTCGTAGAAGGGATGGATCTCTGGCCGTATCAGTTCGCGGCTGTGTTAGTAGCCTCAAGCCTCGAGCCCGAGGACCAGTTCCAGGCGGGGGCGTGGAAACGCGAAGCGCTGCTTCCTTCGTTCCGAGCGATGTGCGACTTCCTCTCTCAAGGCTGGCAACACCTCACGGGTTATAGGAGCGCAGTGGGCATGGGAGTGTTTCCAGCGGACGTTCCCAGGAGGCTGCAGGTGCGTTTTGAGAGTGCTCCTGGGGCGACAGGACCTGCAGTGGAAGTGGCCGGCGACAGTACCGTACCGACTGTCCGCGAGGCGGATGTGCGGGTGGTTGTCGTAGCGATTGCCAGTGATCAAGAGGTGGTCGTCCGCGCGGTTCTCCACGCTGCAGCGAGATCATTGGAGGCCTGCGCGCTCGTCGCGATTCCCTGGGAACCAATGGCGGTAGAGCGAGAAGGCATTCGAAGGGTGGGGCTTGCACGACCGACTGGCCCTCTGCGGAGGCTAAGGTTAGATCCCCACGCAGTCCGGCGACAACTGGGCGTGGCTTCCTTGCACACCTTTCGGTGTGCGCGCCTGCTTCAGCAGCTCGGACACCGCGCGACCGCGGGCCCGGAGACGCTACTCCACGTTGAAGTTGATGTGCCCAGCTATCGGCTGGACGTGCGAGGGACAGCGGACCTCGTCTCGGACATTGCGACGGCTCTCGGCTACAGATCATCTCCTCCGCACGGTCTTCGACCGAGGGGAAGAGCCGGGATGCTGGGGACGACCTCGGGGAGAAGCAGTGCAATTGAGACATTCTCCGATCGCGTGAGACAGACCGCGATTGGCTTGCGGTTTGGCGAACGGGTTACCTCGGCGCTGACGAACGCGTCAGCGGCGTTGCGCGGAGGAATTAGCGATCTGGGCTTTGAGGATCGGTGCGTACTGATATCCGCGGTTTCGGAAGATCCGGACGAGCGGCCAGCCCTGGCCCTGCGGCGCTCCCTATTGCCGGGGCTATTGAGTCGCTTCGCCCGGGAGCACGAGCGACGAGTCACTGGGCCCCGAGAACGCGATGGCGGAGGACGAAGGGGCAGTGAGTCGGCCTCAAAGCACTACGCACTGTTTGAGATCGGCGACTGCTATGCGTGGTCGTCTCGGCCTTGCGGGATGAATCGGGTCGAG
>CALBDV010000188.1 GCA_937927565.1 uncultured Holophagales bacterium | reverse complement strand
CTCGGCGCCTACGACCTGTCCGTCGACTTCGTCCCGACCGAGAGGCTCGTGAGGGAGCTCGCCGCCCGCCTCCACGACCGCGACGTCAACACCGTCCCCCCGTTCGACGTGAAGAACCCGACCGCCGAGAACGTCGCGCTCTGGGTGGCGGAGGAGATCCGCGCCTCGGGCCACCTGAAGGACGGGGTGCGCCTCGAGGAAGTGACGGTCTGGGAGGGGCCAAGGAACTCGGTGACCTGGCGGCCGTGAGCGGGCGGCCCTCCTCGAGGTGCGTCGTCAGGAGCCGGGGACGGCGGACACGGGATCGACCGGGTCTGGCCCGCTCGCTCCCGGTGCCCCGTCACCGCCTGTAGGGAGGCTTTGAAACCGGGGGGCGATCCGGCACGAGGCTGCGTTTCACGGGGGCCGTCGCCGTCGCCGGCGTTGTCGCCGTCGCCGTCGCGGAGGTGCCCGGCGGCGTCAGGACGGCCCAGTGCGTGACGGTTCCGGCAAGGGGAGGTTGGATCGTCCACGCGCCGGCCCTGTGCTGCCCGACGGCGAACTGGCGAAGGCTGGACACGTAGACGAGGACGACCTGCTCGGGCGGGGGAAGGACGGGTACGGAGAGCCTGGCGTGGACGACGGCGTTCCATTCCATGGGGTGCCTCTCTTGCGGCCAGGGTCGCGTCGGCCGGGCGGGGCGTCGCCGCCCCGCCCGCCAGGGGCCAGGCTACTTCCCGGACGCCGTCCCGAACGAAGGCAGCGCCATCCCGAGGTCCGCCTTCGCGGCCTGGGGCAGCTCCTCCGGCTCGGTCGCGGGCCGCGGCCGGTACGTCGGGAGCGGGACCGCCTTTCCGCCTGCGTAGATCGGGTGACGCCCCTTGTCGCGGTACCAGTCGGCGAGGGTGGCCGTCTGGTGCATCTCCTCGATGATCTGCCTCCACCCCGCGCCCGTGTTGTAGGCGCAGAAGGAGATCTCGCCGAGCTGCGTGCCGTACGGGATGATGCACATCTCCGTCCGGCGGAAGTCGTAGTTGAAGAGGTCCTGGAACCACATCCCGGCCACGAGGAGGACGCGCCACGGGTAGCGCCCCTCCTTCGCGATTCCCATCGACTTGCCGGTGTGGCCATCCATGATCTTCAGCGTCTCCAGGACGCCGAGGTTCTTCGGAACGCCGGCGGGCCGGATGTTCCTCGCCGTGGCGAGCGCCGCCTGGAGGACGGTCAGGAAGCGCCCGCGGGCCGCGTCGGTGATGACGGTCAGGTCGCGCAGGAGCTGGTCGACGTCGAGAAGCTGCGTCACGGGGACCGCGTCGCCGGTCTTCTCGTGGACGAGGACCATCGTCGCGATTCCGCAGTTCGGGTGGCAGCCGCACTTCAGGGAGCCCCACTCGGCCTCGAGGCCGCCGAGGAGGTCGCGCAGGTCGGAGAAGGGCCCGGACGCCGAAAGGGGAAACCAGTCGCGCATCGGCTCGCCGAGCCCGGCCTGCGTCTTCACGTCGCTGGCCAGGTGCGAGAGCGTGTAGCGCTGGCGCATCCGCGTCTCGTCGTCGATCTCCTCGTCCCGCCCCGTGAAGGAGACCGGCTGGAAGGAGAGGGCGTTGATCTTGTCGATGTTCCGGATCGCGAACCGGATGATGTCGCCGACCTGGTCGTTGTTGATCGAGTTGACGATCGTGATGACGAGGGTCACGTCGACGCCGGCGGCCTTCAGGTTCTCGAGCGCGCGCAGCTTGACGTCGTAGAGGTTCGAGACGCCCCGGTGCTGGTTGTGCTCGTTCCCCACCCCGTCGAACTGCAGGTACACGAGGCGGAGCCCGGCCTCGGCGGCAGCTTTGGCGAACCCCGGCTCCTGAGCGAAGCGAACGCCGTTGGAGGCGCACTGGGCGGCGAAGTAGCCGATCTCCTTCGAGTAGCGAATCGCCTCGAGGAAATAGGGCGAGAGGGTCGGCTCGCCGCCCGAGAACTGGACCGAGACCTGCCTCTTCGGCTTGATGGAGACCGCGTTGTCCAGGATCTGCTTCACGTCGTCCCACGTCAGCTCGTGCACGTAGCCGACCTGGTTGGCGTCCATGAAGCAGGGGTTGCACATCATGTTGCAGCGGTTCGTCAGGTCGACCGTCAGGACCGCGCCGCGGCCGTAGCGGATCGACGACGAGCCGTGCTCGTGGAGCTCGTCCTTGCCGATCTTCACGTCCCGCCCGAAGAAGTTCCCTTCGAGCCGGCGGTAGAAGTCGACGTCGCTCGACATCAGGTCCTCGAACGTGCCGTGCTTCGGGCACGTCTTGACCATCCAGATCTCCTGCCCCCGCTGGACGATGTCGGCCGGGATCTCGCCCGGATGGCCGTCGATCAGGGCGCGCAGGTCCTCCTGGCCCTTCACGATGGCGTCGCGCACCTCGCGCGTGCAGACCGGGCAGAGGGAATCGGTTCGCCTCGGAAAACCGAGCGGCGGCTTCGTGCGCTCGTGGCTCTTCGGCAGCGGCTCGGGCGACCACGCCGGCTGGAAGGAGCGGGCCGGCACCTTACGGTTGGCCCACTGGAACCCCCTCCAGGCGACGTCTGCGGTTCCCCGCACCGCCGAATAGAAAGCCTCACGCATCATCTCGGATCCTCCATGAAGAGCGGCACGGGGCGCGCCTCCCAAGAGCCGCCCGCCGCCTCGAACATATAGCGAAGCAGAATATCATTCCGCCCCCGTCAATCCCCCTGTGCGACCCGGAGAGAAGGGCGCTGCCGCCAGTGGAGGCGTCCGCCCCGTGACGAGGTCCGCCGCGAGTGCGGCCACCGCGGGAGCCAGGAGCAGCTCGTCCGCCCCCCAGCCCGCCGTCACGAAGAGGCCCTGGATGGCCGCCTCTCCGATCACGGGAACGCGATCGGGCGCCGAGACCTCCCGGCCCGCTCCCGCCTCGACGAGCGCCCATCCGGAGGACGCCGGAACGAGGCGCTGGACCTCTGAAAGGAGCGCCGCGACGGACCCCGCGCTCGGGGAGGAGGCCAGGCGGCCCGGCTCCGGCCTTCCGAGGGCGAGGATCGAGCCGTCGCGACGGGGGACCAGGGTGACACCCCGCGAGCGCACGAGCCGCGTCGGTCGGTCGGGATCGGACATGGCGTCCAGTCGCAGCCACGGCCGGATGCTGACGACGAACCGGAGGCGCGGTGCACCTCCGACCCGGCCCGGACCGGCCCTGCCGGCGAGAACGACGAACTCGGCCGGGAGCAGTCCCCCCGTCGTCTCGACCCCGGCAATCCGCCCTGCCGAGAGAGCCACCGCATGAACGGCGTTCCCCTCGTGAACCCTCACCCCGGCGGCGCGGGCCGCCAGCGCGAGGACACGGCCGACGCGGCCGGCCCTCGCCACCCCGTCGCGGGGAAAGGAGAACGCGGCCTGAAGCGAAGCCGAAAGCGCGGGCTCCCGCCCCCGTGCCTCTTCGGGTTCGAGCACCTCGAAGTGGATCCCCCGCGATCGCTGCGCGTCCAGTGCTCGATCCAGGAGGACTTCCTCGGCGTCGTCGAGGGCCACGGTCATCGCGCCGCGCTCGTCGTACTCGCAGGGGAGCCCCGTCTCCTCTTCGAGGGCAGAAAGCCAGTCGGGGAAGAGGTGCCGGGAGAGAAGGGCGAGGTCGGCCAGCGCCTCGGGCGCGGCCTCCACCGCCGCCTGGGCCGCCACCGGCCCCCCGGGGGCCGACGGCACACCGACCCGGACGCCGGCCAGGAGGTCGACCGTCAGGTCGCGCCGGGCCAGCTCCAGCGCGAGAGCCGCCGCCGCGAGTCCGCCGCCCGCGACGACGACGTCCGCCGGCGCGAGCGAGCGCGTCAAGCGATCCGCCCTTCGGCGTCGAGAACCGGGCCGCTCCCCGGGATCTCCGGCGGCCCCCACCTTCGCTCCACTCGCGCGACGACCGCCCGGCCCACCGCCTGCACCACGCCGTAGTTGAGCGCCGCCGACGCCGCCACGCCGAGGAGCGGGACGACGTGCGCAAACGACCGTCCCAGCGCCCGCGCGGCGAGCTTCGTCGCGAGCTCTTCGGCGAGCCGGACCGTCAGCCGCCTCCCCACGGAGAGACCCGCACCGGACGCGAGGCCGGCGACGATCTCCAGTGCCCGCTCCTCCGGCTCGAGGTCGCCGCCGTAGAGGAGGTGGAGCCCGACGATCATCCGGCTCTGGAGGACGATGAGTGCCGCCAGCTCGGGCGCGGTCGCGACGAGAGCCGTCCACCCCGGCGGCGCGCTCGAAGCTGCGCCGACCAGCGCCGCCTTGCGGGCGGTCGCGTTGACCATGAGGAGGGCCTTCCGCCGGGTAGGGAGCCCTTCGTGGCGCAAAGCGAAGGTCCGGACGTCCTCCCGGATCCTCTCGACATCGAGATCCGTCGAGGCGCGTTTCACGAGGGTGAGAAACGTTTCGGCGATCTTCACGGCGGCCCTGCCGAAGGTATCATCCGGCCGCCCGGCCGTCGGAACAAGGCGGCACCGGCGAATCGCGCCGGACGGAGAAGGAGGTCCTCGTGCTCGCGAACCGACACACCCGTTTCGCCTTCGCCCTCTGGATGGGTCTCGCGCTTGCAGGGGCCTTTGCCGGCCCGGCCGAGGCCGCCACGACCCCGCAGAAGAAGGCTGCCCCGAAGAAGAAGGAGAAAAAGGTGTCGTCCAAGCCGCGCGATTACGCGAAGACCCTCGCCATCCTGAAGACCTCCCAGGGAGACGTGACGATCCGGTTCTTCCACGACAAGGCCCCGGGGCACGTGAAGAACTTCATCGACCTCTCTGCCGCCGGCTTCTACGACGGAACGCTCTTCCATCGCGTCATCCCCGGTTTCATGGTCCAGGGAGGCGACCCCCTCACGAAGGACCCCGCCAAGGACGCGCTCTTCGGGACCGGCGGAAACACCGACAAGACCGGCAAGCCCCTCAACGTGAAGGCCGAGTTCAACGACGTGAGCCACAAGAAGGGCGTCCTCTCGATGGCCCGTGCCAGCGACCCCGACTCCGCCTCTTCGCAGTTCTTCATCGTCGTCAAGGACTCGCCGTTCCTCGACAGGCAGTACACCGTCTTCGGCGAGGTCGTGAAGGGACTGGACGTCGTCGACCGGATCGTCACCGAGTCGAACTCCGACACCTCCGATCCGCGCAGCGGCGGAAGACCCCGCGCCTACCAGAAGATCCTCAAGGTCGAGCTCGCCGAGCAGACCCCCGACAAGTGACGGCCCCGTCCCCCGCCGAGGAGAGCGTGCGGCTCGCGGCCGCGCGCTCCCGTTTCGGTCTCTCTCCGGCCGGACCGATCGTTCCGCTCGCGGGGGACGTAGGCCAGAGACGCTATTTCCGCGTCGGGTCGAAGGGAGGAGCTTCGGTCGTCCTCGTCCTCTACCCGGCCCCCTCCTCCCCGGCGCAGGAACGCTGGAGAACGATCGGGACGGCCCTCTCCGATGCCGGAATCCGGGTCCCGGCCCTCCTCGACGACGAGCCCGCTTCGGGCGCCGCCCTCGTCGAGGACCTCGGTGACCACGACCTCGCCGCCCAGATCCGCGAGGCCGGCGCCGAGGAACGCGAGCACCTCCTGGACGAGGCCGAGGAGCTCCTCGTGCCCCTTCGCCGGATCGCGCGAGGAGCCGCGAGCCTCAACCCGCCCTTCGACGCGGCCTTCTTCGATTCCGAGCTCGCCCACACCCGCCGCTGGGCTCTCGAGCGAGACGGCCGCACGCCTCTCCCTCCGGACCGCTCCGCCCGTTGGGAAGAGCTCGCCGGCCGGCTCGCCCGCGACGCGGCGGATCCGGCCCTCTCAGGCGATCCGGTGCCGACCCACCGGGATTTCCACGCCAACAACCTGATGCGTCCCCCCGACGGCGCCCTCGCCGTCATCGATTTCCAGGACCTGCGTTTCGGCCCTCCCGACTACGACGCCGTCTCTCTCCGCTTCGAGCGTGCCGGCGCCCTCGCCCCGGCTCACGGCGACGCGTACGCGGAAGCCGTCCTTCTCCAGCGGGCCTGGAAGGTCCTCGGGACGTTCGAGAAGATGCTCGCTCTCGATCGCGAGGTCTACCGCCCCCACCGGGATGCCGCAGTCCGTACGATCCGTCTCTGGACACGCCCGGACGGCCCCTACGGGCCGCTCCTCGCGTTCCTCCCCGGCTGACGGGGTATCATCCCGATCCTCAGGAGGCCCCTCTTGCCCAACCTCGGAATCCCGGAACTCCTCATCATCCTTGCCATCATCGTCCTGCTCTTCGGAGTGGGAAAGCTCCCCCAGCTCGGCAAGGGGATCGGTGAGGGCATCCGCAATTTCAAGCAGGCGGTGAAGGACGGCGGCCAGGACTCCGAGAAGAAGGATCCCCCCGCGGGGAACGGCCCCGGGAACAACCCCTCGTCACCCAAGTGACCGCCGGCCGCCTTTGGGCGGCGGAATACCGGCCCCCCCCTTCCACGTTCTGAAGTCGATCGTGGCCGCCTCGCGGCCCGCCGGGTGTTTCGGGGGCTTCGCGGTCACGGTCGAACGGGAGTGAATCCGTCATGAAAATCGCGAAGCGCGTCTTCCTCTTCCTTGCCGTCAACGTCCTCGTCGTCGCGACGATCTCGATCGTCCTGAGCGCCCTCGGCGTCCGTCCCTACCTGACGGCGCGAGGACTCGACCTCGGGTCTCTCGCCATCTTCTGCCTCGTCTGGGGATTCGGTGGCGCGTTCATCTCGCTCGGCCTCTCCCGCGTGATGGCGAAGTGGGGCATGGGCGTCAAGCTCATCGACCCGGGCACCCCCGACCCGTCCGCGCAGGAGCTCGTCTCCACGGTCCACAGGCTCGCGCAGGCCGCGGGCCTCAGGACGATGCCCCAGGTCGGGATCTACGACTCCGACGAGGTGAACGCCTTCGCGACGGGACCGACGAAGAACCGTTCGCTCGTCGCCGTCTCCACCGGCCTTCTCCGGCGCCTGCGCCGCGACGAGGTGGAGGGGGTCCTCGGCCACGAGATCGCCCACGTCGCCAACGGCGACATGGTGACGATGACGCTCGTCCAGGGCGTCGTGAACGCGTTCACGATGTTCCTCGCCCGCGTCCTCGCCTTCTTCGTCGCCCAGCTCTTCCGCCGTGACGAGGAGGGCGGGGGAGTCTCCCACCTCGTCTACTTCATCGCGACGCTCGTCTTCGACATCGCCTTCTCGATCCTCGGCTCCATCGTCGTCGCCTGGTTCTCGCGGCTCCGCGAGTTCCGTGCCGACGCCGGCGGCGCGCAGCTCGCCGGGCGCGACCGTATGGTCGGTGCGCTCGAGGCGCTCCAGCGCACCTACGGAATCGTCGACCCGGCCGACAGCCAGGCCGCCGTCCAGACGCTCAAGATCTCCGGCCACCCGCGCGGCCTGATGAAGTTCTTCTCGACTCACCCGCCGCTGGAGACCCGCATCGCGCGCCTGAAGATGATGGCGTAGCCCCCCGGCCGCACCCGCAGTCGCACGAAGGCCGGCGCATCGAGCGCCGGCCTCTTCGTTCTGTCCTCACGCAGCCGGGTGCTCGGGTTCCGGGTGGGGGGGCCTGAGGGGGTTCGGGGGAGGCGGTTCGCGCCTCCCCCGTTCAATCCCCGTCAAACCCGGCGGTCCGGGTTTTCCCGGAACTCCTCGATTCCGTGCGAGCGAAGCGAGCTGCCTCTCCGCGCGGAAGGGGCCTGGGGAAACCCGGCGGTCCGGGTTTCCCCAGAACTCTTACGCGTGGTCCCGTCGCTTCAGGGGCGGCTTCAGACGCAGCAGCGAGATCTTCGCGCGAAGCGTGTTGCGGTGGATCCCGAGAGACCTCGCCGCCTGGCCCATGTTGCCCGAGGCATTCGTTACCGCCGTCGCGACGTACTTCCGCTCGAACTCCTTCCTCGCGGTCTCGAGGGGAATTCCCTTGGAAACGAGCTCGTCGATGATCCGCTGAAGCTGTCCGTCGAGCGTCACGGTGACCTCACCCTCCTCGTCGAAAGTAGGCCCCGACCGGGGCGAAAGGGATCAGGAACCTATCACGTGAAGGGCGGAAGAGGAACGCCGCGGACGGCAGCCGGCACTTCTCCGCGGCGTTTCACGCTACTTCATCTCGACGAAGTCACCGGTCCCCATGTAGTCGACCATCGACGTCACCTTCGCGACGCAGGTGCGTCCCTTCGTCCAGAGCACGGCGACTTCTCCGAGGAGCGTTCGAATCGTCCCACTGTCGTTCCGCGCACGGAAGACCGTCAGGAAATCGCCAGGATAGAGGCCGTCCTCCTCGCCGAGGTCGAGGAAGACGACGGAGTCGGTCCCGACGGGTGTGGCGCGATCCTTGACCTCGACGATGTGCCCGGTGACCTTGCCGGAGGGCGCGTCGCACTGGGTGAACGGCGCGCTTGCTCGCACGAGAGGGATCGGAATCGGCTCGAACGGAATGATCAGGTCGCCGAGGACGGACGGCTCGCACGATTCGGTGATCTCGAGGATCGCCGTCTTCTCCTGCACGCAAACGACCTTCAGCCGGGCCGGCGTGTTGTAGAAGCGGCCGATGGTGTCGGTGATCGAGCCGAAGCGGTAGACCAGGTGGCCCGGGCGTATCACCCAGAATTCCTGCCCGGGCATCAGCCCGTCACGGGCGCCGACGTCGGAGTAGACGATGTCGCCCACCCCGTACATGCGGCGGCTGTCCTCGTACTCGGCGGCGGCGAGCTGGCCGGTCACCGGCTCGGATATCGCGCCGATCCAGCCTGCGCAGTAGACGTCGTCCTCCCAGCCGACCGGGAAGGGCTTCCCCATCGAGTTCCTGTCCACCGACAGGAATTCGACCTCCGGCGGCTGCTGGACGGCCTCCTGCGGGACGGGCAGCGGCGCGGCTTCCGGAAGCCGGCTGTTACCGGCCCCGGCAGCCGGGACGGAAAGGGCGACTGCGGCGAGAGCAACCAACGCGGGGACGAGACACGCACGCTTCACGGCTCCGACCTCCTCGAGGACGCCGCGGTGCGACCGCGCCCGACGGCCTCGGCTCGATTCTTCCGGACTTTCAGGGATAAGTTACCGCATGGACGCCGATTCTCAAAGCGCCGCCGATGCCGACTTGGTGGCAGGGGGCTCCTCGAGCTTCGGGAGCTTCCGGAGGAAGCGGCTTTCCGGGTAGTCCCGGCGGAGGCGTTCGAAGAGGGCACGGGCATCCTCGTTCCGGCCGAGTCGACGCTCCGTGAGGCCGGCCCAGTAGAGGGCCTTCTCCATCCGGGAGTACTCGGGAAACGCGGCGAAGAGCCCTTCGAAGCGCCTCCGCGACGCCTCCCAGGCGCTCCTCTTGAAGTAGTAGTGGGCAACCAGGAACTCGTGCTCGGCGAGCAGGTCGAGCATCGAACGGTAGCGCGCCCGGACCTCGGCCGTGTAGGGGGACATCGGGTAGTTCTGGAGCAGCTCGCGGTAGCTCTGGGCGGCGAGGCGGGTGTTCGCCTGGTCCCGGTCGGGCTTCTCGGCCTGCCGGTCGGAGACCTGGGCGAGCCGGAAGAGAGCGTAGTCGGACCGCGGGTGGGAGGGATAACGGCTCCGGAAGTCCTTGTACCGCCCCTGCGCCTCCACGTATCCGAGTGTGGACTTCTCCTCGAAGAAAGAGTCCGCCAGGCGAAGGGCCGCCTGCTTGCCGAGTGCGTCGTTGGCGTAGTTCTCCGCCACGAAACGGAGGTACTGCCGCCCGACTTCGTATTTGCGTTTCGCGACCAGCGCCTCTCCCCGGGCATAAGCCTCTTCCTTGGACATCGTCAGGAGCTCCCGGGTGACGCTCGACGGGTCCGTGGAAGAGCAAGCCGCGCTGCCCAGAACGGCGAGGGCGAGAATGGCAGGTGCAACGGGGATGCGTGGGTTTCGGTGGAACATACTGCTTCTCCGGATTCAGCCCGGCTGGGACTCGGGCGAGGCTACGACGAAAGAGAGGGTATCCCTCAGACCCACTGCGGCACCCGCGAGCGGAAACTGCCTCAGGATCGTCCCGGCGGCGGCTCCCTCGTAAGGCTGCTCCCGGATGCCGCCGAGTCGGAACCCTCTCGCTTCAAAGGCCGGGCGGACACGTTCGAAGTCTCGACCGATCAGGTCCGGCATGACGTAGAGGATGTCCGTCGGGCCCCGGTTCAGGAGGATGTCGACGGGGGTATCGGGGTCGGTCGAAGCCCCCGGGACGACTCCCTGCGCCACGACGCCCTGCGGTCCGGGCAGCCGGATGGCAGAGACGGCCCCCTCCGTCAGACCTTCACGGGCAAGGGCGAGGGCTGCCGTTCGGGCCGTCAGGCCGGCGAGGTCGGGAGCCCGGACGATCTCGGGCCCCAGGGAGAGGAACACCCGAAGATCCTGTCCCGCCTTGACCGCCATTCCGGCAGCGGGACTCTGCCCGCGGATGCGGTGAACCGGGATCTCCTCGTCGAACGCCTCCTGAGACCGGTCCACGACGACGCGCAGGCCCCGCTCGGCCGCCTGCGCGGTCGCCTCGTCTACGGACTGCCCGGTCAGGTCGGGGACCTCTTCCGCCTTGCCCAGAACGAACCGTGAGAACGAGATCCACGCCGCCACGCCGAGGATTCCGGCGAGGAGAAGGGCGTAGAGGATCCGTGCCAGAACGCCACCCATTCAGCCGGACTTTAGCAGGGGCCGTGCCTTGACCCCGGCCCCCCCTCCAGTGAGACTCCGGCTCGATGCCCGAGCACTCCCGGGGGACGAAGTCCCACAAGCCGGCCGCGGCGCCCGCCCTCCCGCTTTCGAGGGCCGACCTGCACGTCCACACCAATGCGTCCATCTTCAAGTACTTCAAGGCGGCCAACAGCCACGACTCCTACAACGACCCGGACGAGGTCTACCGCCTTGCCAAAGCCCGGGGGATGGACTTCGTCACCTTCTCCGACCACGACACGGTCGAGGGGTGCCTGAGGTTTCAGGACCGTCATCCCGATCTCGCCGACTTCTTCGTCTCGGTCGAGGTGGAGACCTGGTTCCCGAAGACCGGCCACCGGATCCACGTCAACGTCTTCGACCTGACCCGGCAGCAGCACGCCGTCATCGACCGGAAGCGCCGGAGCATCTTCGAGCTCGTCGACTATCTCAGGGCCGAGAACCTCCTCTACTCCGCCAATCACCTCTTCCAGTCGTACCGGATGCGACAGGCCCCCGAGGTCTTCTTCGAGACGATGCTCACGCTCTTCGACGTCTTCGAGGTGAAGAACGGCTCGATGGCCTACCAGCACAACGCTCTCGTCGAGGACCTGATGATCGTGGCGAAGGAGAAGAGGGGCAGCCTCGCCCTCGTGGGGGGCTCCGACGCCCACACCTACCCTCCGGTTGCCTCGGTCTTCACGATGGCCCCCGGCCGGACGTGGCAGGAGTTCCTGGCATCGATCCGGCGCGGCGAGTGCCTCTCCTGGGGCTCCGAGATGGGCTTCACGAAGG
>CALBDV010000187.1 GCA_937927565.1 uncultured Holophagales bacterium | reverse complement strand
AGGAACCCCTCCTCGAGGAGGTGCGCCTCGACGCGGTCGAGGTCTGCGGGAGGGAGAGCTCGGAAGCCCGGCATTCCGGCGACCCAGTCCCTCCAGCCCGCTCTCGAGAGACCCCCGTTCTGGAGGGTCAGGGCGAGGATCTGCTGGGCGAGGATGTGGTACGGCGAAGCCGGCGGCACGACGGGCTCCACGAATCCCTGTGCCCAGAGCCGGACAAGGCCGCAAGCGAGGAGGTGCGAGTCGCGGCTCGTCGTCAGGAAGAGGTAGTTCCGGCGCGTGCCGGGGCGCCGCCCGGTTCGTCCCATCCGCTGGAGGACCGACGAGACCGTTCCGGGGGCATCGACCTGAATCACCCGGTCGAGGTCGCCGATGTCGATCCCGAGTTCGAGGGTGCTGGTGGCAACGATCACGGCGCTGCCGCCTTCGGCGAAAGCCGCCTCGGCCTGCCGCCTTTCGGAGGCGGAGAGAGAACTGTGGGAGGCCCACGCCTCGACGCCGTTCTCGCGCAGGAAGTAGGTCAGATCCTCCACACGGGAGCGGCTGTCGCAGAAGACGAGGCGCTTCTCGTCAGGGAAGAGTCTCGAAACGACGTGGGCGGCGTTCTCGATGCTCCCAACGTGGTCGACCTTGACGTCCGCCTCGGCGGCGGCGCCCTGCGGAGCGGAGACGACCCGGCGCGGCCCCGCGCTCGAGCCGGCGAGCCACTCGAGGAGGGCCTCGGGATTCCCGATCGTGGCCGAGAGCCCGATCCGCTGGACGTCTCGTCCGGCGAATCGGCTGACCCGTTCGAGAACCGACAGCAGGTGCCAGCCCCGGTCGTCACCCGCGAAGGCGTGCAGCTCGTCGATGACGACGGCCCGGAGGTGCCCGAAGAGCCAGGGCCGATCGACCCGTCGCGAGGTGAGCATCACCTCGATCGACTCGGGGGTTGTCAGGAGGACGTCTGGGGGATCGGCGAGGATCTTCCGGCGGACGGAATCGGAAACGTCTCCGTGCCAGAGCCCGGCCCGTCTCCCGACGAACCCGGCGTAACGCTCGAGACGGGGGTGGAGGTTGTTCAGGAGGGCACGGAGCGGGCAGACGTAGAGGAGCGACAGGCCACGCCATTCCTCGGTCAGCATCCGCGAGAGGAGGGGCAGGAAGGCCGCCTCCGTCTTCCCCTGGGCGGTCGGCGCCAGGAGGAGGGCGTGGTCGCCCGCGAGGACGGGCTCGATGGAGAGGTTCTGGAGCGGCCGGAGACTCTGCCAGCCAAGGGAGTTCACGACGTGGTGCTGGACCGCCGGATGAAGCCGGTCGAACGGTTCGCTCACTCGGGAAGCTCGATCTCGTCCGGGTCCCGGGCGGCGCGGGCGCTCCGCTCCTGGCGGGTCAGCTCGGCCTCTGCCATGGTCAGGCGGTAGTCCCTGCGCGGGTCGAAGTCGCCGAACTGGTCGATCCGGTCAAGGACCTCGGCGACCAGTTTCTTCAGGAAGATCCTCGGCACGACGCCGACCTTTCCTCCGAGCTCCCCGGTGACAGCCGACGCGAGCGCGGCGACGTAGGCGTCGTCCGCGAGGGCAAGGACCCGCTGCCGACCGTTTGCTCCGTCGGCGTAGAGGTCCCGGACTCTTCGGCCCACCTCCTCGAGGAGGGCACGAGAGAAAGCTTGAAGCCGTACCTGAACAGCGCGGGGGTTGTCGAAGCGGGGCTCCCCCGAGAAGTCGACGTGGAGTCTCTGGGCGAGCGGGGCGAGCCTCTGGGCACCCATTGGCCCGTTGTAGAACGCCGGGGTTCCCGTGACGACGAGGTAGAGGCCCGGGTACCTCCCCCCGTCCACCTCGTCAATGAGCTGGCGCAAGGCGTTCAGGGCCTTGTCCCGCACGTCTCCCCGCATCCGCTGGAGCGTCTCCACTTCGTCGAGGACGAAGACGAGGCCAGCGAAACCCGAGTCGCGGAGGACGACGAGGAGACCCTGAAGGAATCCCATGGCGGTGAAGTGGTCGACCTCTCCCTTCACGAAGGCGAAACGCTTCACCTTCGCGGCGACGTTCGGCTGCCCGCCGAGCCAGGCGACGAGGCCCTCGGCCATCTCCGTCTCTCCGTCGGCAAGGGCTCGGCGGTAGGCCCGGAGGGCCGCGGCGAAGGCGGGGGCCGTCCGGCCTATCGCGGCGAGGCGCTTCTCCATGAGAACTGCCGTCGCCTCGAGGAGGGCCTCGTGGTCGTCCTGGCGGAGCTGCCCCTCGGCGAGGACGTCCTGCTCCAGGGAGAAGAACCAGCCGTCCAGAACGGCCCGGAAGGCGTTCTCCGGCGCGTCGCTCGTCGCGAGGCGCTCGACGAGTCTCCGGTAGACCGTCCCGAGCTGGTGGAGGGGCGTCTCCGTCTCCGAGACCTGGACCTCGGTCGTCGCGAAGCCGAGCCTCCGAGCCCGTTCCTGCAGCCAGCGCCCGTAGAAGGTCTTGCCGCTTCCGTATTCGCCCCGGACGGCCTTGAAACCGCTCCCGCCGGCGCGCACACGGGAGAGCTCCTCTTCCAGGACCGACTCGAACCTGTCGAGCCCCACAGCGAGGACGTCGAGGCTGCTCCGGGGCACTGTGCCTCGCCGGAGGGCATCGAGGATGTCGGCGCGGCGCTGCGGGCTGATCACGACTCGCTCTCCTTCTCTCATCGCAGATCGAACTGGGACTCGAGGAGATCCTTGTTCAAGGCCACGGTCTCCGAGCCGTCGTCGATGGAGATCACGGAATAGCCGTCGACGTTCAGAAGGCGTCGGACGGCTGGCAGGACGCTCGCGAGCCTGAATGCCGGGAGCGCCATCTTCCGGCCCAGGGCAGCCTTCGTCGCCTGTCCACCCAGAGCCTCGAGGGCTGACAGCAGCGCCCGGACGTGCTCGTCCACTCCCTGGAGCCTCCCGTGTGCTCCCTTCTGGTCGGCATACGCCGGCGAAGCGAGGAGTCTCCCGATCCAGTCCCCGTCGGGTGGCGGGCCCAGTTCGAGCTGCTGTACCTCTGTCGCCTTCGACGGAGCGCCTTTCCTCGCCGCCGGAGAGGCAGCCGGAACCGCGACCAACCCGTCTGAACTCCA
>CALBDV010000186.1 GCA_937927565.1 uncultured Holophagales bacterium | reverse complement strand
TAGCGAAATTCCTTGTCGGGTAAGTTCCGACCTGCACGAATGGCGTAACGACTTGGACGCTGTCTCAACGAGGGACTCGGTGAAATTGGAGTCTCGGTGAAGATACCGAGTACCCGCATCAAGACGGAAAGACCCCGTGAACCTTTACTGCAACTTGATATTGGAGTTTGGTGTGTTCTGTTCAGGATAGGTGGGAGACTGTGAACCAGCGGCTGCGGCTGCTGGGGAGTCAACCTTGAGATACCACCCTTGACATACCGGGCTTCTAACACTGCGCCGTAATCCGGGCAGTGAACAGTGTCAGGCGGGCAGTTTGACTGGGGCGGTCGCCTCCTAAAATGTAACGGAGGCGCCCAAAGGTTCCCTCAGTACGGTTGGAAACCGTGCGTAGAGTGTAAAGGCAATAAGGGAGCTTGACTGCGAGACCGACGGGTCGAGCAGGTACGAAAGTAGGGCTTAGTGATCCGGCGGTTGCAAGTGGAAGCGCCGTCGCTCAACGGATAAAAGGTACTCCGGGGATAACAGGCTTATCGCTTCCAAGAGTCCATATCGACGAAGCGGTTTGGCACCTCGATGTCGGCTCGTCGCATCCTGGGGCGGTAGTACGTCCCAAGGGTTGGGCTGTTCGCCCATTAAAGCGGCACGCGAGCTGGGTTCAGAACGTCGTGAGACAGTTCGGTCCCTATCTGATGTGGGCGCTGGAGAATTGAGAGGATTTGTCCCTAGTACGAGAGGACCGGGATGAACGAACCTCTGGTGTAGCTGTTGTCCTGCCAAGGGCATCGCAGCTTAGCTACGTTCGGAACGGATAACCGCTGAAGGCATCTAAGCGGGAAGCCGTCCTCGAGATGAATTCTCCCATCCCTTCGAGGGAGTAAGACCCCTGGTAGACCACCAGGTTGATAGGCCAGCGGTGGAAGGGTAGTAATACCTGTAGCTGACTGGTACTAATGGGTCGAGGGCTTGACGGATATTTATTTCAAAGGTTATTGTGCGGTTTTTAAGCTTCATCGGGCGTCTCTACAGATTTCCGGTGGTGCAATAGCGCGGAGGAAACACCTCTTCCCATTCCGAACAGAGAAGTTAAGCTCCACAGCGCCGATGGTACTTGGGGGGCAACCCCCTGGGAGAGTAGGTCGCCGCCGGTTTTTATATGACAAGAGTCGCCCTTCGGGGCGGCTCTTCGTCGTTCTGGAGCCGTTTGAGGGGTAGGCTGTGAGCCGTGAACGAACCCCTGGCCGGCAGCGAGCACTTCGAGATCGACGACAAACGCCTGAAGGACGGGCTGAAGCTGATCTCTTTCCTCAGCGACGGCATCGGTCCTCGGCCGCCGTGCTCTGACGAGGAGGAGTTGGCCTGTCACCTGATCTCGGGCGAGCTGGCCGAGATGGGACTGGTGCCGGTGGTCTCGGAGTTCAGGAGCTGCAGGAGCTTCGGCCCGGCCTACCTGGCTATCTTCGGGACCGCGCTGGTCGCTTCGGTCACCGCGTGCCGGTTCCCTCGCTTCTCGGCCCTGGTTGGCATCAAGGCGGCCGCGTCGGCACTGATCGAGTCGCGCTTCTCGTCCAGATCGCCCCTGAACGTCCTGATGGACGGTACGAGCAGAAACGTCGAAGCGACGATCGAGCCTTCCGATGAGGTGGTGCGTACGGTCTGTCTTGTCTCACACATGGATTCTTCCCGTTCCGGGCTCATGTTCCATCCGAAAGTCACACCGCATCTGGGCAAGGCCGTGGCAGCCGCCGGCGTCGCCGTGATGCTGCAGGCCCTTTCACCGGTCCTGCGGAGCATTCCGCTTGGCAAAGCGGTCCTGGCTGCTGCTCGGGCCCTGATCGTGACAGGCTTGGGGCTGGTCCTGGAGCGTGAGATACGGGGAGAGGACGTGCCAGGAGCCAATGACAACGCCTCCGGGGCCGCCGCCTGTCTGTGCCTTGCCTCCCTGTTCACCGATCAGTCGCTGTCGTCGACCAGACTCGTGGTGCTGGTGACCGGCAGCGAGGAATCTGGAGTGTTCGGAATGCGCCATTTCCTGGACACGCATGACACCGAGGGCTGGCAGTTCATCAACTTCGACGGCGTCGGGGCCGACGCTCCGCTCAGAGTGCTGTCCAAGGAAGGCGGACCGCTTTCCAGTCTCAAGGCCGATGAGGGGCTGCTCGAGGCCGCTGAAACGGTGGGCCGTTCCCGGCCGGAACTGCGAGCGGAGCCGCTTGCCGACGGCTCCGGACTACCTTACGACGCCACACCGGTGATGGCTGCGGGCGGAAAGGCGATCAGCGTGGTCAACCAGGAAGGCGCGATCCCCAATTACCACTGGC
>CALBDV010000185.1 GCA_937927565.1 uncultured Holophagales bacterium | reverse complement strand
ACCTCGAGGCCGTCGTATTCCCTCGTGTAGGCCGGGATGCCGGATGGAGTGACGAGGAAGTTCCTACCCTTCGGATAGAGCCTGCGAAAAGCCCGCAGGCCGCCGGCCTCGAAGCCCGCCGGGTTCCACTTGCACTCGACGGCGTCGACCTCGTCTCGGCGGCGGGCCAGGACGAAGTCGACCTCGCGGCCGGTGCGGTCGCGCCAGTAGCGGACGGGGATGTCGGGAGAATGTGCTTGCAGGTGCTCGAGAACGAGGTGCTCCCAGAGAATGCCGAGATCCTCGGGGCGAAGAGGGTCCCACCCGCGGACGAAGCTCACGAACCCCGTGTCGAAGCCGTAGGCCTTCGGCATCCGGACGATCTCGCCCTGACCCCCGCCGTGGAAAGGGCGAACGAGCGTGACGGCGTTAGTGATCTCCATCGCGTCGAGGTGGCTTTGCACCGTCTGGCGCGCGAGGCCGAGCGCGGCCGCGGCCCGGGAGACCTCCAGCTGACCTCCGCTCTGGCGCAGGACGTACTCGAGAAGGGCGTTAAAGCGGTTGACGTCGCGGAAGCCGAAGAGACGCTGGACGTCGCGAGCGAAGAACGAGTCGAGCCACTCGCGGTAGAACGACGGGCTCTTCGATTCCGCGAGCAGGGCCTGCGGGAGGCCGCCGTGGAAGAGGCGCTTCTGCAGCGTCGCGCCGAAGGCGTCGAGCTCGTCCCAGAGCACCGGTACGAGGTGGACGTTTCTCTTGCGGCCGGTCAGCGTGTCGCGGAATTTCTGGCTGGCGGCGAGCGTCGACGAGCCCGTCGCGAGGATCCGGAGTTCCGGGAAGAGGTCCGCGCCGATCTTCAGGACGCGGGAGGGATCCTTCAGCTGGTGAATCTCGTCGAAGACGACGACGGGCCTGCCGGCAGAGCGAAAGAAGACGGCCGGGTCACTGACCATTTCCTCGGCGATCGGCAAGTCGCAGTTGACGTAGAGCGCACGGTCGGCCCCGAGGCTCTGCGCGAGAGTCGTCTTGCCGCTACGGCGAACGCCGCAGAGCCACGCGATGGGGGCCTCCCCCCAGGCAGCCTCGATCCGCTCGAGCCAGTAGGGGCGCGCGACCATGACTCTGTACTTTACGTCTAGCTATGCGATTCGTAAAGTACGCTGACGTTTAGACAACCGCTGCCGCTCCCCCTCACCCCGCCCACGGCAGCTCCGCCCCCGCCAGCAACGCCTTCGGGTTCGCGACGAAGAGCCCCTCCTCCACCTCCGCGCCCCACACCTTCCGCA
>CALBDV010000184.1 GCA_937927565.1 uncultured Holophagales bacterium | reverse complement strand
CGCGCCAGAGCCTGGTGCTGACCCTCTTCCTGATCGGGACGGGCCTGACGCGCGACGTCCTGCGGCGAGTGGGCGTGCGGCCCCTCGCACAAGGGGTGGTGCTCTGGCTCCTGGTAAGCGCCGCAACGCTCGCCGCGATCGTCTCGGGGCTCATTCCGGCACTCTGAGGTGGCCTGTGTCGCAGGCCCGCCCGTTCCGAATAACAGACTGAGATCAGCCGACAGGGCGTGGGCTTGCGTTCTTGGGGGGGGGGGATACTTCTCTGCCAATTGGCTTTTCGTTGCTGTAGCCCCACGCGAAAGGAAAGACAGATGCCGAAGAAACCGTTCGCAGTTCGTGCCGTTGTCCTGTCCGCCGTGATTCTCGGAGTCCTAATGAGCGTCGCGCCCGTCGCTTACGCCGACGTGCGGAATCAGGACCCCGGTGGTGGTGGTTCCACCGGGGGAGGGAATTCGTGCGTGACGCAGCATTGCGCCTTTTGTTCATCGGACTGCAACATGGGGGGCTGCTGGGACGTCTGCGACTATGGCGAGTTCAGCGATGCTTGCGCATGCTGGTTCGAGTCGGGTGTCTGCTCACCGAACGGTGAGTGCACCTACGTCCCGTGAGACGGTCGCCCGTGAGTCGGCCGCAAGGAATCGCAGCGGCCTACCTCGTCGCAGTCCTCGGCATCGCGACCGAGGGGCGCGCGGGGTCGACGACGGTCACGATCCAGCTCCACGGCAGTGCCCTTGCCGAAGCCATGGGCACTTTGAACGCGAAGGCGACAGACGGGCGAAGCGCGCTCGTCGAAGCCCCGTTTCGATGCAAGGCGGGAAAGCCGTGCCCCGGGTCGATTGACCTCCCGGAAACGTCGGCGGGCTGGGTCCTGTCCGTCTCGGCCCCCGGCCATTGGGCCTCGCCCGAGACTGTGGCGCCCGGAGGAACCGTCGACCTCTGGCCGACCGGAACGCTGCAAGGAAGCGTGGAGAAAGCGCAGGGCGAGGAGCCGATCTCCGAGCTGACCGTGAAGTTCTCGACGACTCCCGGGGCGAAGGTCCCCGAGCGCTTCCCGAACGAGGGGAGCGTCACGTGCCCTGTCGTCGAGAAGAGGTTCGAATGCGCGGTTCCGGCAGGGACGTTGGATCTCCGGCTTCGGGTGAAGGGGCACGTCAGCATCTATCGATGGGGCCAGGTCGTTGCCGCCGCGGAGGTCCTCGGTGTCGGGAAGCTCGAATTGAAGCGAGGCGCCTCGCTCGTCGGCCGCGTGGTGTCGAACGAACGGGACGCTCCGAAGCCCGGGGCGTGCTCCGTTCGACTCGAACCGCCAGGTGGAGCGAGCGTCCGGGCGAAGGACGAAGCGGAGCGGCCGAGAGCTGGAGTCGACAAGCGTGGGTTCTTCCAGCTCGAGGTGATACCGGCCGGCCGTTGGGTCGTCGTCGCGGAACAGGAAGGGTTCGCTCCGGTTCGGCGCGCGGTGACCATCGTCGAAGGGATGGAGGCGAATCTCAAGGAGCCGCTCGTCCTCGCGCGCCCGACGCGCCTCGAGTTGAGCCTGGCGCCACCTCAGGATCCGGATGGGAAGCCTTGGATGGTCGAGCTGCTCGACACAGGCGGGGAAGTACGGGTGGAGACGGTCGCGACGGCGCCCGCTTCGCTCGGAGGATACTGGTCGAAGGACGGGCTCTCTTCGGGCGGCCGCTTCATGGTTCGGGTTCGCTCGTCGGCTGCCGGTGTCTGGTGGGCCGACGCCGCCGGCTTCGAGCTCGCAGCGCCGCTCCATCGGCGGACGATCGAGCTGGGGTTCGAAGAAGTCACGGGGACGGTTCGGCTCGGAGAGAAGCCGCTTGCTGCGCTCGTGACGTTCGGGGCACCCGAGGAGAACGTCTCAATCGCACTCCGGTCCGATTCCGATGGTCGGCTGTCGGGTGCCCTTCCGAGGCTCGGGAAGTGGCAGGTCATCGTCACGAGCGAGACGCCTTCGGTTCACCGCGAAACGGAGGTCGATGCGCAGCGGGGGATCGAGGGGAAGGGACGAATCGAGATCGTCATTCCGGACCGCGCGCTCACGGGCGAGATCGTCGATGAGGAGGGAAAGCATCTTGAACGTGCGATCCTGACGGTCTCGGCGATGACGAGCCAAGGCTCGGACCGGTCCGAAAAGACCCAGAACGATGTCGAGGGGGGGCTCTTCCGGCTGACGGGATACGAGCCGGGCCGTTACGTCCTCAGAGCGGAAGGAGGAGAGCGGGTCAGTGAGATGGTTCCCGCCGAAATCGCGTCCGACGGCTCTTCCGAGTTCGTCCGGATCGTCGCTGTGCGGCGGGCCGTCATTGATCTCCGCCTCGTGAACGAAGACGGCTCACCAATTTCCGGAGCAAGAGTGAATCACATTCAGGCGACCCAGTTCCCGGCGCTCACATCGAGGATAGGCACCACGCGCGGGGATGGCCGGGTCTCGTTTCCGGCGCACCCGGGGGTCCCCCAGGCCTGTTTCGCTTTCAATTACCCAGGTCTCCCGCTGCGGCTGTTCGCGGTTCCGACGGGCTCCAAGGAGCAGGAAGTCGTAATTCCAGCGGCCTCCGGAACGATCGAGATCGAGAGCTCGGCAGCGAAGGAGGGCGAGGCGCTCGTCCTCTGGCAGGGGCCCTGCTTCATGCCGCTCCC
>CALBDV010000183.1 GCA_937927565.1 uncultured Holophagales bacterium | reverse complement strand
AGGTCCGGGTCGCGCCGTGCGGGTCCGCCGTCTCCGCTCAACAGGAAGGAGTGTAGTTCTCCGCGGCAGAATCGCAGCGGCCCGGGAATCGGATTTCCCGGACCGTTCAGAAGGGGAAGCGGACCTCGCCCCTACAGGAGGCCGGTACGGCGCAAGGCCTCACCCGCCTGGACGGCGGTTGCGGCGCTGCGGATCGAATCGAGCTTCGTCTTCTGGTCCGCGGTCAGGATCGAGGCGACGCCCGTGCGGAAAGTCTCCTCGATCGGCGCGAACTGCTTTCGGAGCCCTTCTGCCTTCAGCAGCGCGGCGCCGACGGTGGCGGCATCGGGTGCGGCGGCCTTCATGGCCTCACCGAGAGCGCTTTCTGCTTCGGCGACCTGCCTCTGGAGCGCCTCGGCCGCGGTCCTGCGCGTCTCGGCGAGCAGCTGGAACTGAGCGAGCTGCGCATCGGAGAGGCCGAGGACCTCGACGAGAATCGCCGCAGGCGGCGGGCCTCCCTGGGGACCGCCCGCGGGAGGCGGACCGGCCGGCCCCGGCGGGGGCGGACCCTGGGCCGCGAGCGGTCCCGCGACGGCGGCAGCGAGGACGAGGATCAGGAACATCTTCTTCACGGTGTGTCTCCTTTGGGGGGCTGGCCCTGGGACCGCGGCGGGCGGCCTCCGGGCGGTGGCTGCGGCGGTCGACCCGCGGGCCCACGGGTCTTCGCCAGCTTCTGGGCGAGCTCGATCGAGCGGTCGAAGGCCTTGAGGGCCTCCTCCGGCATGCCGGACTGCTTGTAGACGGTCCCTGCGTCGAGCCAGCCGGCCGCCTCGGCCACGCTCCCCGGCGGGACCTCGGCGAGAAGGCGCTGGATCGTCTCGACCGCCTCCTTCTTCCTGCCGACGTTCGTCAGGGTAATCGCGAAACGGCCGATGCTCCGGGCCTTCAGCTCGTAGGCGGGATGGTCCTTCGGGACGTCGACGTCGAAGGCGCGCCTCATCTCCGTGAGGGCTGCGTCGGTCTTACCCTGCTCGAGGAGGAGGCTCGCCTTCTCGTCGAGGGCGCGAAGCGCCAGCGCCATCGGGAAGCGGTCTGGCGGCGGGCCGGAGCGATCGGCCTCGGGTGGCCCGCCGTGGGGAGGAGGGCCCTGGGACGGAAGGGTCTGGGCAGACAGGGGCAGGGCGAGGAAGGCCGTGGCGACGACGGCGACCCCGGCGGCGAGGCTGACGAGGGCGCGAGCTCTTCTCACGTTCGACCTCCGGAAGGTGTTCCACTGGGTACGGGCTTCGTTGCGCCGCTCTCCCCGACGGTGGTCGCCCGCTCGCGCCGATAGCTGTCGAAGCGGCTCTCCGCCAGCTGCGCGAGAAGCGACTCGGCCCGGTCTGACCGGAATCCGGAAGGATCGGCGGCAAGGCTCGATAGCGCGGCCCTCGCCTGGGCTTCCCGTGCGGCGAGAGTCTCCTCCAGGCCAGCCGGCGGGACGGACCGGCGCCCCGCGAGGCCGGCGGCGAGGACGAGGGCGGCCGCGAGCGGCGCGAGGACCCGGAACGCGAAGCGCTTCCGGGCCACAGCGCGAAGCGCGAGGGCCGCGCGGGCGGCTCCCCGCCGGGCGGCGAGCTCGTCGCCGGGATGCGCCCTCAGCGACGCGAGGAGACGGGTCACTGCCAGGGCCTCGGCGTCGGCTCCCGCTCCGTCCCCACCGTCGATGGCGTCGGCCAGCCGGCGGGCCGCTTCCGCCTCCGCCGGAGTCCCGGGGCCGGTCTCGAGGTCGTCGCGATTCACGGCCGGCTCCAGCGGCGGGCGAACCCGCGCGCAGCCCGATGCAGGAGGACGTCGAAAGCCGGAACCGAGATGCCGAACACCTCGGCGCAGTCGGCCCGTTCCCGTCCTTCGAGCAGGCGGAGGCTCAGGGCGTCGGCGTGGCGCTGCGGGAGCTCGGCCAGCGTCGCGGCGACCCTCTCGCGCATCCGGCGGAGCCTCTCCGCGGCAATCATGTCAGCCTCGGCGCTGGGCGCGCCGTCGGGGACGTCGCCGAAGACCTCCGCGAGGTCTGGCACCACCTCCTCGCGGTGCACGCGCCGAAGGCGTTCCAGGGCCGTCCGTCGTGCGATGGCCGAGAGCCAGTGCAGGAGTCCGATCCCTCTCCACTCGAAGCCGCGAAGCCGCTCCACGGCCCGCAGCCACGTCTCGGAGAGGACGTCCTCTGCGTCGGCGGACCCCACCCGGGGCCGGATGACGGCGTCGAGAAGGAAGCCCCGTGTCCTGTCATAAAGGATTCGGGCACTCTCGCCGTCCCCCCGGCGGATCCCCTCGAGCAATCGGGCGTCATCGTCTTCCATCCCCTTCGCCGACTCTATGACGGTGCGGACCGTTCGCTTACGGCCCCCTCCTCGCCCCTCTCGGTGTAAATTGGCCCCACCATGCTGACCGTCTATCTCGCGGCGCTGGCCTTCGGCCTCGTCCTCATCGGCGCGTCCGTCTTCCAGGGAGACGGAGGCGGGCACGATTCCGGCGACGGCGACGCTGACGGACACGGTGAGGGTCACGGCGACGCCGACCACGGCGCGTTTCTCACGAACCTCCTCTCCCTCCGCTTCTGGACCTACGCCCTCGGCGCGTTCGGAATGGCAGGCACGGCGCTCTCCCTCCTCGGCGTGAGCGCCGGTGTCCACGTCCCGGTCTCGGTCGTCCTCGGCTTCGTCGTCGGCGCGGGCGTGGCGGCCCTCTTCCGCTCCCTCGGGCGCGGCTCGGCGACGAGCCCCGCCTCGACGGAGGCCTTCCTCGGCGCGGAGGGCGAGGTCGTCCTCCCGCTCCTCCCCGACGGCCTCGGAAAGATCCGCCTCCACGTCGGCGACCAGGACGTCGAAGTCCCGGCGCGCACGGGAGGGGTCCCCATCGAGATCCGCGAACGCGTCGTCGTCGTCCGCTTCCGGGAAGGGATTGCCGAGGTCGAGCCCGCTCCCTGGAAGGACTAGCCCCACACCGACTGTCGCTGGAGGCAACTCATGCTCGACTCTCTTGCCGGTATCGGAGCCGGGATCATCGCGGGCGCCGTGGCTCTCGGCGTCCTCTCTGCTCTCGCCCGAACGATCGTCGTCATCTGCCCGCCGAACCAGGTCGTCATCTTCTCCGGCCGCAAGCG
>CALBDV010000182.1 GCA_937927565.1 uncultured Holophagales bacterium | reverse complement strand
GCGATCCCGCGGATCCCGGGAATCACCGAGGTTCCGGGAACCAGACCGCCGCGCGGGGGTCTCACCCGGCGGAGGACACCGATGAGAACGCCGATCGCCGCCGCCCTGACCTTCGCCCTCGCCGCTGCCGCCCCGACTCACGCCGCGGCCCGGGGAGGGTTCGAGCTCTCCGTCCTCGTCGACGGCGCCCCACGCCCCGAGTTCCACAAGGGCGGGACCGTCTACGTGGAGGCGCTGAAAGGGCGTGAGTACGCGCTCCGCGTCACGAACCCCTTCGGGGTCCGCGTCGGCGTCGCCCTCGCCGTCGACGGCCTCAACACCGTGGACGCATCGCACCGCGACGCCGCCTCCGCGACGAAGTGGATCCTCGAGCCGTACCAGTCGATCGTCCTCGAGGGCTGGCAGGTGAACCTCTCCGATGCCCGCCGGTTCGTCTTCACCGGCGAGCGGGACTCCTATGGCGCGGCCCTCGGCAGGACCGAGAACCTCGGCGTCATCGAGGCCGTCTTCTTCCGCGAGAAGGTCCGCCGGCCGGTCCCGGTCATGCCACGGGCCTGCGACTCCGGGGATTCCTCCGGCAGGCCCCCGAGGGAGGCGCCCGCACCCGGGGCAAAGGGAGAGGCCGAAGGATCACGGCAGGAGAAGAGCGCGGCCTCGTCCCTGGCCGACGAGTATGCCGCGACGGGTATGGGCGACCGGACCCGCCACGACGTGACCCGGGTCGACGTCGACCTCGAACGCACGCCCGCCGCTCGCCTCAGGATCCGTTACGAGTTCCGGCCCCAGCTCGTGCGGCTCGGAATCCTCCCCGCCGAGGACGATCGGCTCGCCCGGCGAGAGAAGGCGCGCGGCTTCGACCGCTTCTGCCCCGAGCCCGACCGCTGAGCCTCCCGTTCCCCTTCGTCCCCGGGTCCGCCCCGGAGCCTCGGCTCCGGGGCTCTCGCTATTTCAGGTCTCCGAGGAAACGGGAGTACTCCTCGAAATAGCCTCCGAGAGCGAGACAGAAACCGCTCCCTCCCAGCTCATCCGCGAGCGCCAGCGGGACGCGGCGCACGCGAACGACGGTCCCGTGGCACTCGACCTTCTTCCCGTTCGGAAGGTGCACGATCGTCCGGAGCTTCTCGCCGAGCTTCGGCACGTACTGGCTGGAGATGGAAAGCCCGGTATGGGAGATATCCCAGGTGAAACCGGTGGCGGTTCTTCCCTCGACGACGAGGTCGACGAGGAGGCGCTTCTTCCATCTCGAAAACGCTCGCTTCTCGTTCATGGCTCCCCTGGCGAAACGCACTCGATTCGCAAGCTGCCCTGTTTAGCTCCCTGAAGAATACAGAAACCTCACGGCGGTGGTGTCACGGGCCGTGATCGACCCACGCACTCCAGGGCCGTCTCTTCCGGTCCTGTCCGCCTCGCCCCCTCTTGACCCGTGGTTCCGTCTTGTATATCCTACTAGTCCCGTAGGGATACATCTGAAGATCTCCCAGCGCGGCCTCTATGCCCTCAAGGCGCTCATCCACCTCTCGGAGCGGTGGAACGCAGGGATCGTCTCGACCCACGAGATTGCCGAACGCGAGGGAATTCCCGAGAAGTTCCTCGAGGCGATCCTCCTGGCCCTCAAGAACGCCCGGATCGTGAAGAGCCGGAGGGGACGGGAAGGAGGCTACGAGCTTCGCCGCCCTCCCGCCGAGATCGTCGTCGGAGACGTCGTGAGGCTCCTCGACGGACCACTCGCCCCGTTCGGCGATGCTGCCGAGCTCGCCCGCCTCGTGAAGACCGAGCCCCGCCACGCCGGGCTCTTCGACCTCTTCCTCGACGTTCGTAACGCCGCCTCCGCCATCCTCGACAACACCACCCTGGCCGACCTGCTCGAACGCGACCGGCGAATCCTCGTCGCCCGCCGCGGGGAAGCGGACGCCGTACCGGAGCCGAAATGACAGTTCAGGGGAGACGCCTTCTCCGGCCCGCCGGTGCCCTTGCCGCCGCCGTGGCCGTTCTCCTCGCCATCCACGCCGCATCCGGGCGTGCCGCCGACGCTCCCCCATCGGTCGAGATCCTGAACGCCTCCTACGACCCGACGCGGGAGCTCTACAGGGACGTCAACGCCGCTTTCACGAAGGCCTATCGGGAACGGACCGGCACGTCCGTTACGGTCCGGATGTCGCACGGCGGATCGGGGAAGCAGGCGCGCGCGGTCCTCGACGGCCTCCAGGCCGACGTCGTGACGCTTGCCCTCGCCTACGACGTCGACGTCCTCGCCGACCGGGGCCTCGTGCGGCCTGGCTGGCAGGCCCGGCTCCCCCACAACTCCACGCCCTACACCTCGACGATCGTCTTCCTCGTGAGGTCGGGCAACCCGAAGAGGATCCTCGACTGGGCCGACCTCGCGCGCCCGGGGATCTCCGTCGTCACGCCCAACCCGAAGACGTCCGGCGGCGCCAGGTGGAACTACCTGGCGGCCTGGGGATCGTCCCTGACGGCCGGAAAGGGAGAAGCGGCGGCTCGCGAGCTCGTGGCCGGGCTCTTCCGCAACGTCGCCGTTCTCGACACCGGCGCCCGCGGCTCCACGACGACGTTCGTCCAGCGGGGGCTCGGCGACGTCCTCCTCGCCTGGGAGAACGAGGCCCACCTCGCACTGGCCGAATCCGGCCGAGGCCGCGTCGAGATCGTCGTCCCGAAGAGCTCCATCCTCGCCGAGCCCCCCGTGGCCGTCGTCGACGCGGTCGTCGACCGGAGAGGGACACGCGCGGTCGCCGAGGCCTACCTCCGCTTCCTCTACTCGCCCGAGGGCCAGGCGCTCGCGGCGAAGCACCACTACCGGCCTCGCGTTCCGGAGGCCGCCGCACAGGCGGGGCGCACGTTCCCCGCGGTCGCCACGTTCACCGTCGACCGGCTCTTCGGAGGGTGGCGCGCCGCGCAGAAGAAGCACTTCGACGACGGCGGCGTCTTCGACTCGCTCTTCGTCAACCGGTGAGAACGGCCCGCGTCACCCCGTCGCTCCTCCCCGGCTTCGGGCCGGCCCTCGGCGTGACGCTCCTCGGACTCTCGCTCGTCGTCCTCGCGCCTCTCGCCACGCTCCTGGCGACGTCCCTGCGCGGCAGCCCCGCGGAGTTCCTCGCCGCCGTCACGACCCCCCGCGTCCTGGCGGCCCTGAAGCTTTCCTTCCTGCTCTCCCTCGGCGCGGCGGCGGTCTCCGCTCTCCTCGGCCTCCTCCTCGGCTGGGTCCTGGTGCGGTACCGTTTCCCCGGCCGGCGCGTCCTCGACGCCCTCATCGACCTCCCCTTCGCCCTGCCGACGGCCGTCGCCGGCATCACGCTCACGACCCTCTACGCGCCGAACGGCTGGCTCGGCAAGCCGCTCGCCGCCCTCGGAGTCCCGGTCGCCTTCACGCCCCTCGGCATCGGCGTGGCGCTCGTCTTCCTCGGGATCCCCTTTACGGTACGGACCCTCCAACCCGTTCTGGCGAGCCTCGACCCGGAGGTCGAGGATGCCGCTGCGAGCCTCGGGGCCACGCGGGTGGAGACCGTCCGGCGCGTCCTCTTTCCGGAGGTCCTCCCGTCGCTCCTCACCGGCGCGACGCTCGCCTTCGCCCGAGGCCTCGGCGAGTACGGCTCGGTGGTCTTCATCTCGGGAAACATGCCGATGAAGACCGAGATCGCCCCGCTCCTCGTCATGACGAAGCTCGAGCAGTACGACGTGGCCGGGGCCACCGCCCTGGCCGTGGTCCTCCTCGTCTCCTCGTTCCTGCTCCTCCTCGTCCTGAACCGGCTCGAAGCGTGGGCCGAGGGTCGAAGGCGATGAGCGCCCCGCGTTCCCGCGAGCCGCGCGCCGTCCGGCTCGTCCTGATCGGCCTCGCGCTCGCGGCGATCGGCCTCTTCCTCCTCGTCCCTCTCGCCGCCGTCTTCGTGGAGGCCTTCCGCCACGGAACCGGTGCGTGGCTCGCCGCGGTCTCGGACCCCGACGCCCGGCACGCGGTGAAGCTGACGCTCCTCGTCGCGGCGATCGCCGTGCCGGTGAACGCCGCCTTCGGTCTCGCCGCCGGCTGGGCCCTCGGGAAGTTCCGCTTCCCGGGACGCAACCTCGTCCTGACGCTCATCGACCTGCCGTTCGCCGTCTCCCCCATCGTCGCCGGGCTCGTCTTCGTCCTCGTCTTCGGCAGGTCGAGCCTCCTCGGCGGCTGGCTCGCCGGCCACGGGATCGAGGTCGTCTTCGCCGTACCGGGAATCGTCCTGGCGACCGTCTTCGTCACCTTTCCCTTCGTCGCCCGCGAGCTGGTACCTCTCATGCAATCGCAGGGAACCGACGAGGAGGAGGCGGCGCGCGTCCTCGGCGCCGGGTTCTTCAAGACGTTCCTCCGCGTGACCCTTCCGAACGTGAAGTGGGCGCTCCTCTACGGAATCGTCCTCTGCACGGCCCGGGCCGTCGGCGAGTTCGGCGCCGTCTCGGTCGTCTCCGGCCACGTGAGGGGCGCGACGAACACGCTTCCGCTGCACGTCGAGACGCTCTACAACGAGTACGCGACCCAGGGGGCATTCGCGGCAGCGTCGCTCCTCACCCTCGTCGCGCTCGCCGCCATGCTGGCCAAGGCGTTCCTCTCCCGGCACGCCGGAGAGGAGGCTCCGTGAGCATCGAGGTCCGGTCCGTCTCGAAGTCCTTCGGGTCCTTCCTCGCGCTCGACGACGTGTCCCTCCGCGTCGGCGACGGCGAGCTCGTCGCCCTCCTCGGTCCCTCCGGCTCGGGAAAGACGAGCCTGCTCCGGATCATCGCGGGACTCGAGGAGCCCGGCCGGGGCACGGTCCTCTTCCACGGCGAGGACGCGACGCGGCGCGACGCCCGCGAGCGCCGCGTCGGCTTCGTCTTCCAGCACTACGCCC
>CALBDV010000181.1 GCA_937927565.1 uncultured Holophagales bacterium | reverse complement strand
AAGGGAGCAGACTGTAAATCTGCCGGCTCTGCCTTCGAAGGTTCGAATCCTTCCCCCTCCACCAGTCAGGAATCAGGAGACAGAAGACAGGTAACAGACGCGTCCACGTTTCACGGGCGGCGCATCGAGCGCCGGGCGGCGTCGAGTCGGGACCAGAACGAGAAGTCTCCAGCGGCGCGAGTGCGCCGCCCCCGGAAACGCCGAAGCTTCTGTTCCCTGACCTCTGTCTCCTGACTCCTGAAAGCGGGTGTAGCTCAATGGTAGAGCAGAAGCCTTCCAAGCTTACGACGAGGGTTCGATTCCCTTCACCCGCTCCAGCGCCCGGCTGAGGGCGCAGCGGGCGGTAAGCGACGAAGAGGTGATGGAGAAGGGCGAAGGCGGGGATGAAGGCGGGAGTGGCGCACCCTGACCGGCGTGCCGTGCGGGACGACGACACGCCCATGTAGCTCAGTGGCAGAGCACTCCCTTGGTAAGGGAGAGGTCGCGCGTTCAATCCGCGCCATGGGCACCAACAGCGGACGGCGAGACGGGCATCCGGCCCGCTCGCCGCAGGAAACCCCGAGGATCGTCGGCGGAGCCGGACGGTCGCCGGGGGAAGCGTCAACGAGAGTCAACGAGACAGCTGGAGAGCGCGATGGCAAAGGGCAAATTCGAGCGTACGAAGCCGCACGTGAACGTGGGGACGATCGGTCACGTGGATCACGGGAAGACGACCTTGACGGCGGCGATGACGCTGGTGCTGTCGAAGAAGTACGGTGGGGAGGCGAAGGCGTACGACCAGATCGACGCGGCGCCGGAGGAGAAGGCGCGTGGGATCACGATCAACACGGCGCACGTGGAGTACGAGACGGCGAAGCGGCACTATGCGCACGTGGACTGTCCTGGGCACGCGGACTACGTGAAGAACATGATCACGGGTGCGGCGCAGATGGACGGGGCGATTCTGGTGGTGTCGGCGGCGGACGGGCCGATGCCGCAGACGCGTGAGCACATTCTGCTGGCGCGGCAGGTTGGGGTGCCGTACATCATCGTGTACATGAACAAGGCGGACATGGTGGACGACAAGGAGCTTCTGGAGCTTGTCGAGATGGAGGTGCGGGAGCTGTTGTCGAAGTACCAGTTTCCTGGGGACAAGACGCCGATCGTGATCGGGTCGGCGAAGCTGGCGCTGGAAGGGGACAAGGGGGAGATGGGGGAGGGGTCGATCTTCAAGCTGGCGGAGGCGCTGGACAGCTACATTCCGCAGCCGGAGCGTGCGATCGACGGGCCGTTCCTGATGCCTGTGGAGGACGTGTTCTCGATTTCGGGTCGCGGGACGGTGGTGACGGGGCGGGTGGAGCGCGGGATCGTGAAGGTGGGGGACGCGCTGGAGATCGTGGGTCTGAAGCCGACGCTGCAGACGGTGTGCACGGGCGTGGAGATGTTCCGGAAGCTTCTGGACCAGGGGCAGGCGGGGGACAACGTCGGGGTGCTGCTGCGGGGGACGAAGCGGGAGGAAGTGGAGCGTGGTCAGGTGCTGGCGAAGCCGGGGTCGATCACGCCGCACACGAAGTTCAGCTGCGAGGTGTACGTGCTGTCGAAGGAGGAGGGTGGTCGGCACACGCCGTTCTTCCCGGGGTACCGGCCGCAGTTCTATTTCCGGACGACGGACGTGACGGGGAGCTGCGAGCTGCCTGCGGGGACGGAGATGGTGATGCCCGGGGACAACATCGGGATGGTGGTGACGCTGATTGCGCCGATCGCGATGGAAGAGGGGCTGCGGTTCGCGATCCGCGAGGGCGGCCGGACCGTCGGCGCCGGCGTCGTCGCCAAGGTCATCGAGTAGCAGGAGACAGAGGACGGAGGACAGGGGACAGACGCGCCGTGGTCGATCGCTGCGGTCCGGCGGTGCTTTGAAGCGCCGGCTGCCGGTCCGCAGGACGCCAGCGCGACTGACCTCTGACTCCTGTCTCCTGTCTCCTAAATAGGCCAGTAGCTCAATTGGCAGAGCGGCGGTCTCCAAAACCGCAGGTTGGGGGTTCGATTCCCTCCTGGCCTGCCAGATTCAGGGATCAGGGATCAGAGGACAGGGATCAGAAGCGAGGGCGACCCCCGTGGCGCGGCATCGAAGCCGCGGGAGTTGCCGACGCAGATTCCTCGAATCGAACGCTGAGACCGGCTGGCTGAACCAACCGAAGGAAGGAGCAGGCATAGGAGGAACGACGATCGTCGCAACTGCGGAGACTTCTCGTCGCGACACGAGTCGCGCCACTGGAGTCGCCACGGCGTCCGATCCCTGTCCTCTGATTCCTGACCCCTGACATGGACAAACTGAAGATCGCGCTCGCATTCGGCTGCGTCGTCCTGGGCGTGTGGGGCTACTACGCGTTTCCGGACGTCGCGCTCGTGCTGCGCGTGCTGATGGTGATCGGCGGCCTGCTGGCGGCCGGCGGCGTCGCGTGGCTTTCCGCCCCGGGCAAGACGTTCTTCGTCTTCGCGCAGGAGTCGTGGGCCGAGGCCGGGCGCGTGGCGTGGCCGAACCGCAAGGAAACGATGCAGATGACCGGCGTGGTATTCGTCTTCGTGATCATCATGGGACTGTTCTTCCTCTCGGTCGACACGCTGCTCGCGTGGATCGTCAAGATGATGACGGTGCGGGGGGGGGCATGATCGCCGCACGGCCGCCCGAAGGCGCTCGCCCCCTCCTCGTGGAGGGGGAGGGCGCAGCCGCGCACGCGGCAAGCCTGGGGGAGGATGGCCGATGAGCAAGCGCTGGTTCGTCGTGCACGCGTACTCGGGATTCGAGAAGAGCGTCCAGCGAACGCTGACCGAGCGCATCAAGCGCTCGGGCATGCAGGAGCAGTTCGGGCAGATCCTCGTGCCGGTCGAGGAGGTCGTCGAGATGAAGGGCGGCCAGAGGTCGACGTCGGAGCGCAAGTTCTTCCCGGGCTACGTGCTGGTCGAGATGGAGATGACCGACGACAGCTGGCACCTCGTGAAGAGCACGCCGAAGGTGACCGGGTTCGTCGGCGGGACCGCGAACAAGCCGACGCCGATCACGCAGAAGGAAGTCGACGCGATCCTGCAGCAGGTGCAGGAAGGCGCCGAGAAGCCGCGTCCGAAGGTGCTGTTCGAGACCGGCGAGGCGGTGCGCGTCAAGGAAGGCCCGTTCACCGACTTCCACGGCAACGTGGAGGACGTGAACTACGAGAAGAGCAAGCTCAAGGTGTCGGTGTCGATCTTCGGACGGTCGACGCCGGTGGAGCTGGATTTTTCGCAGGTCGAGAAGGCGTAGAGCGGCGTTGTCGGTGCGCTTCGCGCGCCTCGAACGCCCCTCCACGTGTCCTCGTTGGAGCGTCGCGCCGCGACGCTCAACGCGGACGAGGCCCCCGCTGACCGCGGGGACCTCGAAGAGTCAAGGGCATCGAGGCTGAGAGAGCCGCGGTGCGTAAGGCGGGGCCGCAAGGCGCCCGCGTGAACGGGGAGGGTGGCGACACCCGCTAGCACCCACAGGAGACGAAGATGGCGAAGAAAGTCGTCGGTTTCATCAAGCTTCAGGTGCCGGCAGGCAAGGCGAATCCCTCGCCGCCGATCGGCCCCGCGCTCGGCCAGCGCGGCCTCAACATCATGGAGTTCTGCAAGGCGTTCAACGCCCAGACCCAGAAGATGGAAGCCGGGCTGCCGATCCCGGTAGTGATCACGGCGTACGCGGACAAGAGCTTCACGTTCGTGATGAAGACGCCGCCGGCCACCGTGCTGATCAAGAAGGCCGCCAAGGTCGACAAGGGCTCGCCCAGGCCGCACACCGACAAGGTCGGCAAGCTCACGCGCGCGCAGGCCGAGGAGATCGCGAAGGCGAAGCAGCCCGACCTGACCGCGGCGGATCTCGACGCGGCGGTGCGCACGATCGCAGGCAGCGCCCGTTCCATGGGCATCACGGTCGAAGGGGTGAAGTGATCATGGCCGAACAGAAGACTCCGCGCCTCTCCAAGCGCATGAAGACGGTCCTCGGCAAGGTGGACCGCAGCAAGTTCTACCCGGTCGACGACGCGCTGAAGCTCGTCAAGGAAACCGCCGTCGCCAAGTTCGACGAGTCGGTGGACGTCGCCGTGAACCTCGGCGTCGATGCGAAGAAGTCCGATCAGACCGTCCGCGGCTCGGTCGTGCTGCCCGCCGGCATCGGCAAGAAGGTGCGCGTCGCGGTGTTCGCGCAGGGCGACAAGGCGAAGCAGGCCGCCGACGCCGGCGCCGACATCGTCGGCTTCGACGACCTCGCGGCGAAGATCAAGGAAGGATTCATGGACTTCGACGTCGTCATCGCGTCGCCGGACGCGATGAAGGTCGTGGGCCAGCTGGGCCAGATCCTGGGCCCGCGCGGCCTGATGCCGAACCCGAAGGTCGGCACCGTGTCGGCCGACATCGCCGGCGCCGTGAAGAACGCCAAGGCCGGCCAGGTGCAGTACCGCACCGACAAGGCCGGCATCGTCCAGTGCACGATCGGGCGCGCGTCGTTCACGCCCGAGCAGCTCAAGTCCAACCTGACCGCGCTGATCGACGCGCTCTCCAAGGCGAGGCCGCAGGGCATCAAGGGCATCTATTTCAGGAAGGTCAGCGTCTCGTCGACGATGGGCGCGGGCGTGCGGGTCGACACCGCGAGCCTGAACATCTCGCAGTCGGCGGCGCACTGATCGGGGAACAGGCAACAGGCAACGGGTAGCAGTTGAGGGTAGACGCACCGGAGGGATCGGTGCGCGAGCCGTCAAAGACCGCTGGAGCGAACGGCTCAAAACGGGCGACGGGTCGGGTGGGGGAGGTTTCTGTTCCCCGTCATCCGACCTCCGTTGCCTGATCCAGCGCAGATGGTGCCCTCGCAGGACAGGACTCTCCTGGACTCGAAGGTCACCGAAACACGCGCGACGCCGCGGTCGGGCCGGGCGCGGGAGCCGAAATGGCTCGTACCGGAGGCAGTCGGTCGGCAAGCGATCGTTCCTGATCCCTGTCCACTGACGTCGGTCTCCTGAAACGGAGGTGAACTTGAGTCTCGATCTTCAGAAGAAGGAAGCGGTCGTCGCGGAAGTCGCGAAGCAGGTGTCCACGGCGCAGGCGATCGTGCTTGCGGAGAACCGTGGCATGCCCGTCTCCGACATGACGCGGCTCCGCGCGAAGGCACGGGCGTCCGGCGTGTACTTCAGGGTGGTGAAGAACACCCTTGTGCGCCGCGCGGTCGTCGGCACGCCGTTCGAGAAGCTGTCCGACAGCATGGTCGGTCCGCTCACGTACGGGATCGGCGCCGACCCGGTGGCCGTGGCGAAGGTGCTGAACGACTTCGCCAAGGGCTACGAGAAGCTCGTGATCATGGCCGGCGCGATGCCGGGCCAAGTGATGTCCGCCAAGGACGTCGCCGCCCTCGCCTCGCTCCCCTCGCGCGACGAGCTGCTCGCGAAGCTGATGGGCACGATGCAGGCGCCGGTGGCGAAGTTCGTCCGCACGCTCAACGAGGTCCCGGGCAGGTTCGTCCGGACGCTCGCGGCGGTGCGCGACGCGAAGCCCGCCGCCTGACGCGAACCGACCGCCGAATCCACCCGATCCAATCCATTCACGAATCAGGAGTCCACGATGTCCGCTGTCCAGACTGAAATCCTCGACAAGATCTCTTCGATGACCGTCCTCGAGCTCTCCGAGCTCATCAAGGCGATGGAAGAGAAGTTCGGCGTCTCGGCCGCCGCCGCCGTCGCCGTCGCCGCCCCGTCGGCCGGCGCGCCCGCCGCCGCCGCGGAAGAGAAGACCGAGTTCACCGTCGTCCTCACCGCCACCGGCGAGAACAAGGTCAACGTGATCAAGGCGGTCCGCGAGCTCACGAGCCTCGGCCTCAAGGAAGCCAAGGACCTGGTCGACGGCGCTCCGAAGCCGGTCAAGGAAGGCATCCCGAAGGCCGATGCGGAAGCCGCCAAGAAGAAGCTCGAGGAAGCCGGCGCGAAGGTCGAGATCAAGTAGCGGAGAGGTCGGAAGGCGCGCGAGGCCTTCCGGCCGCGCGCCCTGGAAGAATCACCGGGCTGACAGCCTGACGCAGAGGCTGATCAGGCGAAAACCGCGGGCGGAGCCCGACGGTTTTCGAAGGCACGAAGAACCGGGCGCGAGGTGGGGCGACCTGCCACGCGATCGGTTCCGGCAATGGGCGGGGCGGCGGCGCAGGTGGCCGCTTCGCGCGTCGTTCCCTCGGCAACGAGGGAACGAAGCACAGCGGTCTCCCGCGAGACCGCTGCGCTTCGTTTTCCGACGCGACTGCGGAAGACGGGTTTGGTCGGGCGTTCCCCCGCAACGGGGCACGTCGTCCGCCAGCGGCTGGTAGAGGCCAGCCACCAGGCCAGGGGCGCAACGCCCCCGGACAGTCGAAGTGAGCGACCGCGCGGCGTCATGCCGTCCGCGGTCCGCGCGGCGGCAACCCGCCGCATGCAGGATTCGCACGAGGGATCGATCCGGGCCATGGCGACCACCACAACGTCTCACCAGTACACGTTCACCGAGAAGAAGCGCATCCGCAAGAGCTTCGCGAAGCGCGCGAGCGTCCTCGGCGTCCCGTTCCTGCTCGAAACGCAGCTCGCGTCCTACCGCGCGTTCCTGCAGGCCGACACCGCGCCCGACGCGCGCAAGACCGAGGGCCTGCAGGCCGCGTTCGCGTCCATCTTCCCGATCTCGAGCCACTCGGGCAACGCCCGGCTCGAGTTCGTGAGCTTCTCGCTGCTGCCGCCGGCGTTCGACGTCGTCGAATGCCAGCAGCGCGGGCTGACGTTCTGCTCGGCGCTGCGCGCGAAGGTGCGCCTGATCCTGATGGACAAGGAAGCGCCGAAGCCGACGA